>JBFRWJ010000102.1:0-13935 GCA_051439525.1 Spirulina sp.
CCAAGGTCGGCAGTTCAAGTCTGCCCCGAGCCATTGAAAAATGGGGATTCCGTCTATGGTGGATTATCACCGGATGGAGTCGGAAATAGCGATCGCGCTTCATTGGCGATCGCCGAACATAATCACCGTAGCATCGCTTTCATCGACCTCGAGATCGTTGAGTTCATCCAAAGAAGAAGGTTGTTCTCGAGGAGAAGGAGAGGACTCATCGGGCAGAACTTCCGGGGAAGGAGAAGACTCATCGAGAACGAATTCAACGGCGACTTTAACTTTCACTTTCCCTTTGCGCCAGCCTTTAGCGTCGGTTTTGAGAATTTCGCACTCGACTCCTTCATTAAACCATTTCAGAAAGTCGGATTGTTCTCCTTCCGGACTCACTTGCGTTTTATCAATTTTAATCCCTTGATTGCTCAACAGCCCGAGCAATCCGTAGCCAAAATCATAACCGAAACATTGTTGCAGAGCCTGTTTGAATTTTCCAATCTTAAACGCATCATCCCCAAAGGCAATGACATCATCATCGTTGAATCCCTCCCGACTGCCATTTTTTCCCATTACACTTACTCCTTGTTGCGATTTAAACCGAGCCAGAATGTCCCAATTGCGCCTTGGGCATTGATTTCCTCCTCTACCATAACTCGGACTGGAAATTTCTCCCATTGAATAATTGGCAGGTTGTCCGAAGGGGTTCGCACCCGGGCGCGATCGCGAGATCTTCAGAGAAAGGGAGCGATCGCGATCGCCTCGTTGCTAGAATTGATAATTGTTCGTCGATCGTGCAAATGCAAACGCCTCATAGCGGTTATCAGTGGGATGGCATCAGCCGACGTTTTTTTGAAGGTTGGTATTATCGCGTTACTCTGCGTCAATTAAAGCAATCTTTTGCTTTCATGTATTCTTTAGAAGATCCGATCGGCGGTCAATATAGCGGTGGATCGGCACAAATTTTAGGCATCAACGACCAATATTTATGGCGAAGCTTTCCCGACGCAAATCTATTTTGGGGATCTCGCGATCGCTTGGCTTTAGGACATTGGCGAAAACCCAATTTAACTCTACCCCCTCGAGAACTCCCTCCCGAAGAATTTGCCCGAGATATTGGAGAAGGATACCAAGCAACAGACGTTCTCAATCAAGGATTTATTCGCGATCCGGCAACGCAATTTTACTGTCGCTGGCAATATACCATTCAACCCGTTTACGGCTGGGGAAATGCGAATTCTTCCCAACAATCGACTGCGGGTTGGCTGTCTAGTTTTCCGATTTTTGAACCCGGATGGCAAATTTTAATGGCTCATGGTTTGGCAACGGGATGGATCGATTGGAACGACCAGCGTTATTATTTTACCGATGCCCCTGCCTATAGCGAAAAAAATTGGGGTAATTCTTTTCCCCAAAAGTGGTTTTGGTTAAATTGTAATGCCTTTGACGGGGAAACCGATTTAGCGTTAACGGCAGGAGGAGGACGGAGAAAAGTGATGTGGTGGATGGAATCTGTCGGATTAATCGGCATTCATTATCAAGGGAAATTCTACGAGTTCGTACCTTGGAATGCGGGGGTAAAATGGCAGATCGAACCCTGGGGGAAATGGCAAATGCAGGCGCAGAATGATGACTTTGAAGTTGAGTTAACCGGAACGACCGATCGCACCGGAATTCTCGTGCGATCCCCCACAGAAGAAGGCTTGATTTTTTGTTGCCGCGATACCATGAGAGGTGAGGTACAATTAGAATTACGGCAGCGACGGGGAAAAGTGATTTTGCAAGCACAAAGTTCCGTTTGCGCATTAGAAATTGGCGGTCAACCTTGGGATGAACCTTGGGTAAAATAAATTCAAAATTCAAAATTTAAAATTCAAAATTCAGATCGTCAATTGCGATCGCGTCCCCCGAGCCTTTAAAATAAGACAGGAAACCGCGATCGCGACCCCTCCAACCCCAACGTTGTTACCCTGTTCTCTATTCTCTATTCCCTAACTGGTGACTGGTGACCCTTCGGGGCAGTGCTTCTTGCAGCCGGACTCAGGTTCCGGCTTAAGCACTGCCTGGTGACTGGTGACTGATTCTCTTCCCCATTCCCTAAAATGACAGACGCAAAAAATGTACTCGGTACCCCTTTAGAATGTTGTTGTACCTCTCCCATGACGGGTTTTTATCGGGATGGGTACTGTAAAACAGGAGGGCAAGATTTTGGCTCTCACGTTATCTGCGCTCAAATGACCCCCGCTTTCCTCGAATTTACAAAAGCTAGAGGAAACGATCTCAGCACCCCCGCACCCTTCTATAGTTTTCCCGGACTCAAGCCGGGCGATCGCTGGTGTTTGTGTGCGGCTCGCTGGCAAGAAGCCTTTGAAATCGGGGTTGCACCTCCCGTGCTCCTCCGTTCAACACATATTAGAGCTTTGGAAGTGGTTTCCCTTGAAGATCTACAAAAACACGCATTAGTTGATAACTGATCATTGATAATTGTTCATTGTCCATTGAAAATGGCTACACTCCAAGAACGGCGATCGGAAAATGTTAGCGGTGATTTTTATGTCGATAAGACTTGTATCGACTGCGATACTTGTCGCTGGATGGCACCGACGGTTTTTAATCGTGCAGGAGAACAATCCGCCGTTTATCATCAACCGACAGATGAAACAGAACGATTGCAAGCTTTACAAGCTCTGCTTTCTTGTCCCACCGCTTCCATCGGAACAGAAAACAAACCTAAGGATATTAAAACCGCTCAAAATAGTTTTCCCCTTCCCATTTTTGAGAATGTTTATCATTGCGGTTATCACTCGGAAGATTCTTACGCTGCTGCCAGTTATTTCATCCAAAGATCGGCAGGAAATATCTTAGTTGATTCTCCACGTTTTGCCCTTCCTTTGGTCAAACGTTTAGAAGAAATGGGAGGCATTCGCTATTTATATTTGACCCATCGCGATGATGTCGCCGATCATGAAAAATTTCGGCAACATTTTCACTGCGATCGCATTCTTCACAAGGAGGAAATCAACCATAAGACCCGAGACGTTGAAATACAACCCGAAGGCAACGATCCCCTACAATTAGAACCGGATTTACTGATTATCCCCGTCCCCGGACATACCAAAGGTCATACGGTTTTACTCTATCGCGATACCTTTTTATTTAGCGGCGATCATTTGGCGCAATCGCGTCATACGGGAGATTTATATGCGTTTCGTCGTGCTTGTTGGTATTCTTGGAGCGAACAGATCCGCTCAATGGAAAAGTTGGCCGCTTATTCTTTTGAATGGGTGCTTCCCGGTCACGGTCGGCGCTATCATAGCGATCGCGAAACCATGAAGCAACAAATGCAAAACTGTATCGCTTGGATGAAACAACAATAACAGGAAGTCGGAATATTTCCTAAGAAAGCGATCGCTCGATAATTGAGGCAAAATGGTTCGATTTTGACTTGACTTATTGACTTGACAATGGTATTCTAACAGAGTGGGAATCCGTGCGCGCCTGTAGAGCCTTTTTTGAGTTAAGAAGTGGTAGGAACTGAAAACATGATAGGGCTAAATCTGAAGGGTAACGCGATCGCATTGTTTTAGGAATTATCGCGAATTCCATCAAAAAGAGCTAGAGAAACTGAATTGGGTATGATGTTTTAACTTCTTTTAGATGAGCTATAATGAGGTTATGGACATTCGTTTTTATATCGATCCAGAAACAAATGCACCTCACATTTACAAACATGATGTTCGAGAAGATGAGATTGAAGAGATCCTCCGAAAGCCAGGAGAAGATCGTCAAGGACGCGATGATGCTAGAATAGCGATCGGGCAAACTCAAGCAGGTCGCTATCTTCGAGTCATTTACGTTCGTGATGGCAAATCAGCCAGTATCTTTGTTATTACAGCTTACGAGTTAACAGGTAAACCTTTAGCAGCGTATCGACGACGCAAGCGCAGGAAGTAATCATGAATCACAATCAATTTCCGAAAGGATGGGACGAAAAAAGAGTGCAGAGCGTTCTGAGTTATTATGAAGAACAAACTGAAGATGAAGCTGTTGCAGAAGATGAAGCGATATTTCAAAATAATAGCACAACACTGATGCAAATTCCTATCGAGTTAGTCCCAATGGTACGAGAACTCATTGCCAAATATGATATGGCTAAATCTGAAGGGTAACGCGATCGCCTTGCTCTAAATCACCCATTCAATCGGAAAAAGCGATCGCGGGATTGAAAGCGATCGCTTGCCAAGAATACGTAGCACTTGGATTTTCTCTAACTTCTCTGAATCAACACTCCAGACCATTTAATCTTGGGATTGTTGGTTGTGCTTAATGATATATGCACCGATAGTTCCTAATGTTAACACCCCTAAAATTGTTGAAGGTTCGGGAACCTCAACAACTGCCACAATTTGAGAACCTGCCAATGCCTCTCCGGCAAAGAGGCAACTTGCTCCAACAATGACACATGCGGGAATGGCAAACAATTTTTTCATCAATCTTTTAGCGTGGGGACTCCTATTAAACTCGTAGAGTTAATGGTGAGAAGAAACGCTACCTCCAAATACAGGTAGAACCTTGTGGGGTTCTACTATTGAAATCCTAGCATAACAAAGAATCTTTTTATCTTGAGATTAGTGAATTTTTTTTGAGAGTTACACTGTTAAAAATATTAAAAATTATTGAAAGTTTTACTCTCAGTATATAAAAATTTTCTGGCTCGTATCCCTGTGACACCGAAGCGATCGCCACATTTCCCGAAACTCTTTCCACCTCCCTCAGTCAAAGAGCATAACTTCAATGGAAAAAGGGAGCAATCAATCATGCGTTTCTCACACCTTCTCCTCTACACTCTCGTCAGTTTTGGGATCGGCACTGGGGGAGCGATCGCGCAAACCGCCAATCTCAGTGTAGAAGCCTTACCCGACTTCAGCGAAACTGCCTCGACTAACCTTTCCACCCCGCAAACCCACTTTTCCGATCTAGTCGTCACCGTAACGGATATTCAAGTGAGAGGTGTAGAGGCAGAATTACAAGCGATCGTGCTGAATACGATCGCGACGCAACTGGGAAACGCAACCAGCGAAAGCCTCTTGGAAAACGATACGAGAGCCATTCTCAGTACCGGGCTTTTTACTGATGCCAAAGTCAGCCATCGCGAAAACCAAAACGGTTGGGATATTATCTATGAAGTACAACCCGAAATCGTGCGATCGCTCCAGCTCGAGAATGCCAAAGCCTTAGATAAAGAAACCGCCGATCGCATCTTTGCCAGTCAATTCAACCAACCCATCAGTCCCCGTCAAATTAATGCCAGTATCGCCCAATTAAATCAATGGTACGCGGAAAACGGCTATGCGATCGCGCAAGTTAAAGACGTTCGCACCGAGGGAAACGGGATTTTAAACGTGGATGTTGCCGAAGGAATCGTGCGATCGGTGAAAGTCACTTTTCTCGATAAAGAAGGGCAAATGACCGATGGACGCACTAACGAAGACTTTATTAAAGAACACCTGCAAATCCAACCCGGAGAAGCCTTTCAAGTTGCCACCGCACGAGAAGATTTACGAAAACTCTACCAACTGGGACTCTTTAAAAACGCCAATGTTGCCCTTGAAGGAGATGCCTCGCAAGTGGATGTCATTTACCAACTCAGCGAAGATTCGACCCGGGGGGTGAGTGCAGGAGGGGGGTATAGCGAATCGAGCGGGATCTTTGGTACGGTAAGCTACAACGATCGCAATCTTGGCGGCATCGGTCAAACCCTCGGTCTGCAACTGACTGCCGGGACGCGGGATCTGCAATTTCAGAGCAATTTTGGCAGTCCCTATCGTGCCACTAACCCCGATATGCCGGGATATAATGTCAATGCCTTTCGCAATCGCGGCATTTCCACGAACTTTAATGACGAAGTGCTTTTGGAAAACGGCGATCGCCCTCGGGAGGGACGATTTGGCGGTGGGGTAAATTTGAACGCCCCCGTGGGAGAATGGCAAGCCTCGGCAGGATTGAACTACGCACAAGTGAGTATTCGCGATCGCGACGGGAACTTATCCCCGAGCGATCGCTATGGCAATCCCCTCTCGGTGACGGAAAAGGGCATTGACGACCTCGTGACCGTCCAAGCGGGAATCGCCCGGGATCGGCGAGATAATCCCGCTAATCCCACTTCGGGATCTGTCCTGAGCTTCTCCACCGAACAATCCCTTCCCGTGGGTCAGGGTAACATTTTATCCAATCGCCTCGAAGCCAATTATGCTCACTTTACCCCGACTCAGTTATTCGATCCGGAAAATCCCGAAACGATCGCCCTGAACGTGCAAGGGGGAACCACCATCGGCGATCTTCCCCCGTATCGAGGCTTCAACTTAGGCGGAATGAACTCCATTCGGGGTTACGATTTTGCCGAATTGGGAGGGGGTCGCAGTTATTTCCTCGCCTCTGCCGAATATCGCGTTCCCTTGTTTGCTTCTCCCGTGACAGGGGTACTTTTTGCCGATTTTGGCACGGATTTGGGGTCATCGCGTCCGACAATCGGGGAAGGGGGAGTCGAACAAACGAACCGAGGAACGGGTTTCGGGTATGGTGCGGGAGTGCGAGTCAATTCTCCCGTAGGAATCATTCGCGCCGATTTCGGCTTGAGCGATCGCGGGGACAGTCGCCTTCACTTCGGCATCGGTCATCGGTTTTAGTTATTTGTTATTTGTTGTTGGTTGGTTGGCTTCTTCATTGATCATTGATCATTGTTCATTGTTCATTGAAAAGGCTGGTGACTGGTGACTGAATACTACCCTTCTGTTTGTTCGTCTTCGGGGACTTCCGTGGTGCGCGCGCCGAGTAACTTATTCGATAAATTAACGCCCACCGCAGAACTTCCTGCAAATAAGGTTCCCGTCACGCCATTGCTCAAGCGGGTGCGAACCCGCTCCAATAAGTCCCCAGACACGGGAACGTAACCGAAACGCGCGATCGCGGATTGATTTTCCGGATTGACGAAGAACTTCGCCAACTCCTTCACTGCCGGATTTTCTTCCAAAGCATCCTTGCTGACATAGAAAAAGAGAGGGCGAGCGAGAGGACTATAAGTCCCATTATCAATGGTTTTCCGGCTCGGGGCGACGCATTTCCCCGCCTCATTTTCAACTTGCAGCACCTTGAGAACCTCTTTATTTTCCTCATAAGTCGAGATCCCTAAAAGCCCCAATCCTCCCTCTTCTGTAGTCACGCTTTGCACGATGAGGCTCTCATCTTCCTGTACGTCATAATCGACCCGTCCTTCCACATCTTTGCCCAAAATGGCTTCGAGAAAATACTCTGAGGTTCCCGAATCCGGGGGAGGTGCGGCAAGAACCAAGGGAGAATCATTAAAACCCTCTCGCACCTGTTTCCAGTTATCAACGGAGCCCGTTGCTTCGGCTTCCCAGATTTTTTTCAATTCGCTGCGTTTGAGACAGGTTGCCCATGTATTTTTAGGATTCGCCACCACCGCGATGCCGTCAAACGCAAAAGGCAATTCAACATAACGAATCCGCTTTTTGCGACAGAGTTTCATTTCCTCTTGATTAATCGGACGCGCCGCGTGAACGATATCGATTTCGCCGTTACACAATTGCTCGAATCCCTTGTGGACTCCCGTACCGCCAACGCCAACCCGAACCCCTTTATGAACCTCTTCAAACGTTTCCGAGAGGGCGAGGGTGACAGGCAAAATCGACCCCGAACCGTCCGCGATCGCTAAATAACCGCTTAAAAATGATTCTTCTTCTTCTTTTTCCTCTTCCTTCGGCTGTGCGGCTACAGCTAATTTTGCCAGTTCCATCCGTTCTTTGACGTAATCTGTGGGGGGAATTTTCCACTTTTGTTCCCCTTCAGCGATAAATCCTTCCGCTTCCATCTGCAAAATGGCAAGGTTGACGGCTTCGAGTAATGACTCATTTTCCGGGCCGCGGCGGATTCCCATCCCCCAAGGCGTCGGGAAAAGCGCGGGCAGGCGGCTATTTTTGTAATCCGACCAGTCCTCGCCGCCCAATAATCCGGCAATGGCGGCTTCTTCCATGGCTCCCCCATCGCACTTTTCGTCTTCGAGGGCGGATGACATGGCTGCAAAGTTCTCAACTTCTAAGATTTCCATGCCCAATTTTTCTAATTCTTCCGCATAAACCGATGCGCCGACGGTACAAACCACTTTCTCTTTCAAATCACCCCAAGCTTGCACCTCGCTGTCCTTGGCAACTAGCAACCCAACGCCCGAGGAATAATAGGCTTCACTAAAAGCAATCTGTTGTCTGCGTTCTTCGGTTTGGCTTAAGGTAGCAATGAGAATATCGATTTCGCCACTCTCGAGTTTTTCAATGCGTTCTCCCGTTTTTAACGGCACGAATTCAATCAGGGCTTCTTCGCCGATTAATTCCAAGGCAAGGTAACGGGCAATATCGATTTCCAATCCCGCGTGGGTGCTGTCTTCCCCTTCTCCGTCGGCAAAACTAAAAGGCGGATAATCTGCACTGATGCCCACGAGAATTTTCCCTTCTTCTTTAATCCGAGCCAAGGTACTCTTGGTTTCCGCTTCTCCAACCCCCGGGGCGGTTTCTTGGACGCGATCGCCCGATTGGGTTTTCGGTTTTCCACAAGCCGTTAAGGTCGCGATCGCGGCAATCAAAACAACGGCTTTGACAAATTTGGGAATCATAACAAGAATCTCTCCAGAGCAATCAACAAGACATTATCCCGACGAGGGGGAAAAGAAAACTTTACAGAGCAAATCAATTTTTCGCCAGCGCAGACTTTAAAATAAGAAAGCGCGAACTTGATTTGCTCGACACTACTGGAACTCCCGCTCATGAATGTCTTTCAACGGTTATTCGGCGATCGCTCCAATGGCCAGCTTCCTCTATTATTGCCTCAAACTCCTCAAACGCCCAAAATTTCTAATAAAGCGAAATCTTGGTACGACTGGGGCAATACCCTTTACCGTTTGGGACATTGGGAGAGGGCGATCGCCAGTTACGAGCAGGCGCTGAGCGTCCAATCCGATTATGGCCAAGCTTGGCAGGAAAAAGGGTTAGCGCTGGTTCAGTTGCAACGGCACGAGGAGGCGATCGCGGCTTGGCAGGAGGCCGATCGCTATCTCGAGAACGATCCCGAAGCCCTGTACGAACGGGGGCGGGTTTTGGCCCGGGCCGATCGCCCGGAAGACGCCTTAAAAAATTACGATCGCGCCTTGGAAATGCAGCCGGAAGACGAGAGAGGATGGTTGCAAAAGGGGGATTTGCTCTGTCAGCTTCAGCGCTACGACGAAGCCCTAGAAAGTTACGATCGCGCCCTTGCCCTCAAAGAAGATTGGGTTTTAGCTTGGAGCAAGCGCGGGGTGGTTCTCATGCACTTGAACCGCCCGGAAGAAGCCTTAGACAGTTACGATCGCGTGGTGGCTGCCGATGAGAAGGCTCCAGAAAATTGGCGCAACCGAGGTTGGTTGCTGTCCCAGTTGGGACGGGAGGAAGAAGCCCTAGAAAGTTACGATCGCGCCCTCGAAGGCCAGCCCAATAATGCCGACCTCTGGCGCGATCGCGGGGAAATGCTCGCCCGGGTGCAGCGTTACGGGGAAGCGATCGCCGCTTTCGATCGCGCTCTCGTCCTGCATCCCGATGAGGGTAAAATTTGGGGGAAAAAAGGCGACGCACTGTTAAAGTTACAACGCTACGAAGAAGCCATCGCCGCCTACGATCGCTACCTCGAGCAAGACCCCGAGAATGAGGGCGCTTGGGGAAGCAAAGGGACGGCACTCAATGGCTTGGAAAAATATGCCGACGCGATCGCCGCTTGCGATAAAGCTCTCACGTTTAACCCGAAAAATTGGCAAATTTGGTTGCAGCGCAGCAATGCCGCCTTTCATTCTCCGAGCCTTCTTTCCACCGCTCTCGTTAGCCATTTTACCAACCCGGATCTCGAACGCGGGGGCGATCGCGGTGCTTTTGCCACGCTAGAAGAAGGCTTAAAACACTGCGATCGCGAAGAAGATCCCCGAGGGTGGGGGGAATTGCAGCGAGCGATCGGCCACCTGCACGTCGAGGGGGGCAATCAAACCGACGACCCCCTCGCCCACTGGTGTAACGCTATTCTCCGCTACAACGATGCCCTCGCCGTTCTCGATCGCGCCACCTTCCCCGAGGCGCATCGTACCACCCTCAAGGATTTTATCGAAGTCTGTCGCGCCCTCAGCGAAAGCGATGCCGCTAAGAAATTACTGGGAGACAATGCCAATTTACTCGATCGCCTCTTGGATGCCGTTCCTTCGGCAGAACAAACCAGTTCCCTTTCCCAACAACTGGCGATGGTGGTGCGGGGACGGGTGACCGAAGAAGAGGAGAGCGATCGCGTCCCCTCCGAGGCAGAAGATGAGTTTGCCGATGCCGACGTAGCGGCAATCTCGCCGGAGGTTGCCGAGGAGGATGAAACCCTTGAAGCTCAGATTTTGTCTTCCAAAGAACCCGAAGCCGATCGGGGCAATAAAATTATTTTTTATACCGCCCTCGGTTTGGCAACGGTGAGCTTGTGCGTGGGAATTGTCGGGAGTGCGATCTTTTGGCGCGAGCGTCGGGAGAAACTGAACGAGGGACAACTCAACGCCAAGCGAGAAGCACTCTGGGCTTCTTTTGAAATCGAACAGGAATTGCGCCTCGCGCAAAAAAATGCCCTTGAATTATCCAATTTACTCTCCTCCGGTCGCCTCGGAGATGCCAGCATTCCAGAATTGTTGCGAAAAGACCTGCAAAAAGTCCCCAACCTCGCGCGGTTGGGGGCAGCTTACAAGCCTTTTGCCTATTCTCCCGATGTCCGACTTTACGCCCCCACCGCCCTGCGGGTAGATCGTGAAATCCAATTCCTGCAAGCGGAGGACTTGGATTTTAACTATATTCTGCCCCAATATGCTTGGTATCGGAACACTTTCAATGAAGGTCCCAACTGGGGGGATCCCTATGCCGGGCCCGAAGAAACCCCCTTTAGCGAACTGGCGATCGGATTTTATACGCCCTTTTCTCGCATCGTTGCGGGACAGGCAAAACCGCGAGGGGTCATCTTTGCCGAGTATTCCCTCAACCAACTCAAAGCCGTCATGAGTAGCCTCGATATTGGCAAAACGGGTTATGGGTTTTTGGTGTCGGATAGCGGTATTTTTCTCTCTCATCCGAATGGGGATTTAATTGACGGTAAAACCAATCTTCTCGATCTCGCTCGCGCTCAAGATAATGCCGAATTTTTAGCCTTAGTGGAAAAGGCGTTAACGGGAGAGCAAGTGGAAGGGAATTTTACCGATGAAATTACCGGACAGCGCGCTTGGTTGCTCCTGCAACCCATCGCGTTAAATGGTTGGGCGGTTGGGGTTGTTTTTCTCGAAGAAGAATTGCTTCCCGATACCGGCACCGTGCGACAAAAAATTATTTGGATCTCCTTAGCTTATGCTATCTTTCTGATTTTTGCTTCGATTGTTTTATTGCGCGTCGATCGCGGACAAAAACAGAATTTATGGGCATCGTCGATTTTTGCCAGCATCATTTTAATTGCTAAAATTGGCTTGGTTTGGAATTTGGCATTAGCCAATCGCAACTATGTTTCTGCGCGCAATTTATTGCTGTCCCCCGCAGAAGTTACCAAAGCTGTTGCCGGTCCGATTAAAACCGCGCAACAAGCCGGAAAAGATGCTCCCGTCCAAATTCCGACCGGGGTCTTTATCCAATCGATGGATTTTCAGAGCGCCAATGAAGTTTTTGTGACGGGTTATATTTGGCAAAAATATCATAAGGGGGTCGATCCGGCAATCGCTCGGGGTGTTATTTTCCCCGATGCGATCGACTCCAATGATGTCGAAGTTCGCGAAGAATATCGCTATCAAGAAGATGATATAGAGGTCATCGGTTGGTATTTTGAAACCAGTTTGCATCAAAATTTCCGCTTTGATAGCTATCCTTTTGACGAGAAAGATATCACCTTACGGATCTGGCCGGCAGAGTGGGATAAAACTGTGATTTTAAAGCCGGATCTGGCAAGTTACGAGGTGATTAATCCGCGATCGAAACCGGGTTTGGATGCCGATATCGATCTCTTGGGTTGGAATATTCAAGATAGTTTCTTTGAATATCGCCTGCGCACCTATAACGCCAATTTCGGTCACGAGGGGGTTAATATCGGGGCAGGAATTCCAGAACTTTATTTTACGGTAGTGGCAAAGCGAGCGTTTATCGGTCCGTTTGTTTCTAAAATCGGTCCTCAATTTGTGGTGCTGTCTTTGCTCTTTGCCATGTTACTCATTAGCGATCGCGACAAAGCAATGGAGATTATCGCCGCTTGTTCTGCGTTCATCTTCATCGTCATTTTAGATCAAATTTCCGTGCGGGAACAGGTGGTCAGTAAAGGACTCATTTATTTTGAGTATTTTTATTTGATTATCTATCTCTTTATTTTCCTTGTTGCTATCAATGCGATTCTTTTGCTGGTGAAACCGAATTTTGCCTTAATTCGCTATAAAGATAATCTGGTTTCTAAGGTGTCTTTCTGGCCGTCTTTACTGGCTTTGTTACTGTTAGTTACGATCTTTGTGTTTTATTAAAAGATATCTCGGGGGCAGGAATATCGCGATCGGTTCTGAAAAAGCCAATCGCGATCGCTTATAATCAATTTATGAATTCCCCGCACTTTCAATGTCAAATCTGGAAATCGCCTACACCGATGCGAAAGATAATCTCGCCAGCATTCTCGATCGCGTTTGCGAAAATCGAGAGATTATCATCGTTAAGCAAGCCAATGGCAATAATGTAGCATTAATTCCCGAAGACGAACTGACGAGCCTTTTAGAAAGCATTTACTTGTTGCGATCGCCGGAAAATTCTAAGCGCTTATTTCGGGCTTTAAAATGGGCAGAATCGGAAGTCGGTACGCCCCAAACAATAGCAGAATTAAAAGAGGAACTAGGTATTGAGTCCTAAAAAAAAGAAGCAACAAGAAAACAACAAAGATTCCGATTCTTCTGAAAATAAACCAGTTTTTCAGGGTTATGCTCCCATTTTCAGCCCCGATTTTAAAGCTGATTTACAGTGGTGGTATCGTCACGATGCTAAAAAAGCTAATAAAATTCTCGATCTGGTTGCAGATGTCTTGGATGGGAAACCTTTTACCGGATTGGGGAAACCCGAACCTTTGAAATATATTACCCCAAATACTTGGTCTCGACGAATCGATCTAGAACATCGCCTTGTTTATCAAGTTAGCGATCGCCGCCTTATTTTCCTGCAAGCACGCTATCATTATGAACCGGATTAAACATTATCTACAGAGTAGCGAATCCTTGGCAAATGCTCCTCTCTTCTCTGACTGGTAACCTTCCCCCTCTATTAAGATTTATTTTAAATCATTAAAAACTATTACAGAAAGAAATAAAAATTAATCTCCTTGGGAAAGGATTTCGCTAACATCAAGAACGATATGAAAATGTATATTTAGGTCTTTTCTCAATCTTTCATGGCATCCCTTCTCAACTATCTGCGCCTCAAATGGTTTCTCGCCACGAGAGCCTTAGATTACAGTGCCGACTTTGTAGAAACCCTGTATAAAATTTATCTCAATCACGATAAAATCATTCATTTTCGCAACGGCTACCCCGTCTATTCCCTCTCCACGCCCGCCCTATTTAGCAAACCCGCCGCCCATTTTATCGCCCGTGCCTTATATCGTACCATCCAAAATAAAAACCTCCCCAACTTAATGAGTTTTGCCGTCAACGATGTTTGTAACGCTACCTGCGAACATTGCAGCTTTTTTGACGGCGTAGACGAAAAAGGACGGGAAATCTTAACTTTACCTCAAGCCAGAAAACTGATCCAAGATGCTCAAGAACTTGGCGTTTCTGTCATTAATATTGTTGGCGGCGAACCTCTCCAAAGAGAAGACTTAGGGGCTATTTTAAAG
>JBFRWJ010000103.1:0-22306 GCA_051439525.1 Spirulina sp.
TTCTCGTCCCCGTCCTGCAACTCCACGAACCGACCGAAACGAACACGCCGATCAATAATGGTGCGGCTATCGACGATTTCGGCGATTCCAATTGGTTGCAGCGATCGCCCAATACGAATAACAACGATTTGGGCATCTTTAACTTAGTCATGGCAACCGGAGATAGTCCCTCTCGCTATCGCCAGAATAATCCCCGCATTATCGAATTTAACGGCGCTCTGGCGAACCTCCCGCGAACTCTGGAAAATTGGCATAGGACTAATAAGTACCCCCTCACTATTCGCGGTTCATTTATCCAACTCAAACGAAGTGCCTACGCAACAGCTCCTTTCTGGCAGTTACTCAAACTCAACTCCGGCACGGGATCGATCGTGAATAACAACAGGGGCAGTTTCTTCGGGTACCGGCAAGGTTATACCCAAAACGCCAGCCGCTCTCAGCCCTACATTCCACCAACTCGTAACTTTGGTTTTGATGTCGGCATTCTCGCTCAGTTGCCCGACCTCTTCTCCCAACGATTTACGCTTCCTCCCACGAGCGATCCCAACGAGTACTATCGAGAAGTCAGCCGCGACGATCGCTGGATTCAAGCCCTCCTGTGCGGCAATCTCAGCGATGCCAATCGCAATCTCACGGGGTCTCGAGCCGTTAACACGAACTATCGTCCCGGCAGTTGTATAGAATGATTCACTCCGATCCTTTCTTGTTGCTTACTCTTTGGAAAACGATGAAACCCAAACCCCGTCTCGCCCATCCGCCCAACGCTCAAGCCGGATTTACCATTATCGAATCCTTGCTGGCCATCATTGTGGTCGGAATCTTGATCGTCGCGATCGGCCCGGTGATTGCCCTGTCTGCCGCAACGCGAATCCAAGCGCGACGGATCGAATGGGCAACCCAAGCCTCGAGGACATACCTCGACGGCATTCAAGGGCAAACGATCGCTCCCCCTCCCCTGCAACCCGTGCCGGCAACCACCAAGAAAAACTATACGGATGCCCTCAATAGCATTCTCCCTCCAGATGTTACCGGAGGACTGACTTGTGCGGTTCGCACCCAGACGGGAGCAAGCCCGACAGACCTCGGAAGCGGCTACTGTACGACACCAGCGCCAACGGCTCAGTTTGCCCTGTATTGCGTTGATGGAGATAACAACAATGCCTGCACGACAGACAGCCAAAGAGACTTCTTGATTCAAGCCGCAGGGGTATCTGCCACCGGCAATCCGACCCAAGGTTACTTGTTGGGCATTCGGGTTTACCGGGCAGATGGGTTTAAGGGAACCGATCCCTTGAAAAAAACCGATCCGGGAGCAACATCGGTTAAAGCCAAGACATTTGCTGGAGGATTAGGCGATCGCAAGGCACCCATTATCGAAACCATCACGGAAGTCATCGACTCGGATACGACTTTCGATGATTTGCGCAGCATCATCAAATGAGCCGCGTTTAACCCCTAACCCCTCACCCAAGACAAAATCATGTTTGAGAACGATACTAAAAAATCGGGTCATCTTGCTCTTCTCAACTGGCTTCTCCTCGTTCTGCATCGAGACAAAAATCGGCCAATGGCGATCGCGGGCTATACTCTCATCGAGCTTCTCGTGGCCATGATTATTGCCGTGCTTGTCATCAGTCCGCTCCTAGGACTGGCAGTCAATTTATTGCAAACCGATCGCCAAGAACAAGCCAAAGCCACCTCTGAAGAAGAATTGCAACTCGCTGCCGACTATATTGCGAGAGACTTGAAGCAAGCCGTTTATGTCTATGATGCGGGAGCCCTCGAGCGGGTTGGCTCCAATGATACGAATTCCGGAATCCAAGACCAAATTCCTCCGGGTGCTCCCGCTACGGGTTGTAACAATACCAATACTTGCGAGCCGGTTCTCGTGTTTTGGAAGCGCAGGCCAATGACTGATGTCGTCCCGAGGCAAAGCACGTCGGACTGTGACCTCGTGCCGACGGATTGCGACGATACTTTTGTTTTTTCCTTGGTTGCCTATTATTTAATTCTTGACGACAATGCCAACGATGTGTGGTCGGGAGCAGCAAGAATTGGTCGATTTGAACTTCAAGATGGCGTTGTCGATCCATTCAATCCCACACTCCCCACCGGCGGATCGAATTACCTTGCCAATGCTCAACCCGATGTCGGATTTCAACTGTTCAATTTGAGTTTGAGCGGGTCGGACTTGTCCAGCATCATGAATCGTTGGCGGAAGGACACTCCAAATTATGCCAATTCAGTCGATACCTTGATCGATTATATCGATCGCACCCCAACAACCGCCGCCGAGCGTACTGCATTGGAGAATGCTTGCCCGGACGATACGATTCCCGATCCAAGCAATCCAACCGAAACGATAAATGTTTGGTCTCTGAGTCCAAGTGCAACAAACCAAGCGGATTTTCCCCTCAGCTTTCATGCTTGCGTGAATAACCAAGATAATGCCGCGATCGTCTATTTGCGAGGCAATGCTTTCGCACGCATTCAATTGGATGATAATGCTCTCGTCTCTACGGAAAATCGGGTTAAGGCAGGGTACTTCCCCAGTGTTAAAACAGAAGTCGGCTCAATTGGAAAATTAGTTCCGTAAAGCGATCGCAAATACAAAATCTGGAGAAAGGACAATGGGTTCAAGAATCTTTAAAAATTGGCAATATAAAAAGAGATTATCCCCGCCAACCATCCCCTCGCACGATTCCGGGTTTACCCTAATCGAACTGATCGTCGTCGTGGTCATTATCGGCATTTTAGCCGCGATCGCCGCTCCGGGTTGGATTGGATTTATGAATAATCGCCGCGCCAATAGCGTCAATGATGCCGTATTGCAAGCGCTCAATGACGCAAAAAGTAAGGCTAGAAAAGAAAAACGCGCCTACAGCGTGAGTGTGAGAACAGAAGATAATATCCCGCAAATTGCCGTTCATCCGGCGACCCTCGATCCAAACGACGACACACAAATCGCAGAAATGCAAGGTTACTGGAAATTTGGCGATTTAAGTCGAGACATCGATCTCAGAGCCAATCAAATTCTCATACAAACTAACTTGATCGAACGGAATCAAAAATCTGATTTACTTCAGCCAGTACCCGATGCGCCTACTCAGGAAATAAGTGCCCATACGATTACTTTCGAGCATACTGGAGAACTCGCCGAGAAAAGGACTGGCGATGTAGCCGATGTGGGTTTAGTGATTCAGGTTTCCGTTCCTAGGGCTAGTAATTCTACTGAACCCATAGATAGTACAATTCGGTGCATTCGGGTTGAAACACTTTTAGGTTCTTTGAGGATTGGGCGAAATCAAGGTGAGTGTGGAGCGTGAGAATCTGAATTAAAATAAATATTTTGAATGATTTCTATTTTTTTACTCAATTCGTGTTACCCTAGGAAAGTTGTCTAAAAATCGCACACCGGGACTTTCGGGTGTTTCCCAAAGAAACTTCCCCCGGTGGAGGATAAACCCGAATACAGGAGAAAAAAGCAATATGCCCGTTGTTTCCCTAGCCGATTTGCTAGAGTCCGGGGTTCACTTCGGCCACCAAACCCGCCGTTGGAATCCGAAGATGGATACCTATATTTATACCGCTCGCAATGGCGTTCACATTATTGACTTAGTACAAACCGCTCAATTAATGGAAGACGCTTACGATTATATGCGGAATGCTGCCGAACAAGGCAAGCGTTTTCTGTTTGTCGGGACGAAACGCCAAGCTGCAGGCATCGTGGCGCAAGAGGCCAGTCGTTGCGGCGCTTATTACGTGAACCAGCGTTGGTTGGGAGGAATGCTGACCAACTGGGAAACCATCAAACATCGTATCGAACGTCTCAAAGAATTAGAACGCCTCGAGGAGAGCGGCGGGATCGCCAAACGTCCCAAAAAGGAAGCGGCGGTATTGCGTCGGGAACTGAATAAATTACAAAAGTACCTCGGCGGCATTAAAACCATGCGCCGTCCTCCCGATATCGTCTTGATCGTGGATCAGCGTCGGGAATATAATGCCATTCTCGAATGTCAAAAATTGGGATTGCCGATTGTCTCCTTATTAGATACGAACTGCGATCCCGATGTGGTGGATATTCCCGTTCCGGCGAACGATGATGCGATCCGCTCGATCAAACTGATTATCGGTCGTTTGGCGGATGCCATCTATGAGGGTCGTCACGGTCAGCTTGACAGTGATGAAGATTACGAAGAGTTTGAAGAGGTGCTTGAGGATACGGGTGAAGAGGACTTTGACTACGACGAGGAGGAAGAAGAGTTTGCTGAAGAAGACTATGGCGACGAAGATAGTGAAGAATAAGGGTTAGAGAAAGAGGGAGCGCGAGCGATCGCTTCCCTCTAATTTCTCAGACCTGTCACAATGGTTGAAAGATAGTCCTATTGCATTAGACTCATGGCAAGAAACAAGAAAAAGAAAACTTCCAAAAAAACAGGAAGCACTCCCAAAGCAAAAGCTCCCGCTCCTGCTCCAGAAGAAACGCCCTCTAAAGTGGAAGCGGAAACTCCCCCAGCAGTTGAGGAAGAACCCGCTCCCCCAGTAGAGGCAGAAACTCCCCTAGCAGTTGAGGAAGAACCCGCTCCCCCAGTAGAAGCAGAAACTCCCCCAGTAGTTGAGGAAGAACCCGCTCCCCCAGTAGAAGCGGAAACTCCCCCAGCAGTTAAGGAAGAACCTGCTCCCCCAGTAGAAGCGGAAACCAAAAAATCAGAGCCATCCGAACAGACAGTCAAAATATCTCCCAAGCTGATTAAAGAACTGCGCGAAAAAACTGGCGCGGGTATGATGAAGTGTAAAACAGCGCTCATTGAAAGCGATGGCGATCTCGAAAAAGCGGCAGAGTGGTTGCGGAAAAAAGGCATGGTTTCTGCTGGCAAGAAATCGGGACGAGTCACTGCAGAAGGATTAGTAGGTAGCTACATTCACACTGGCGGTCGCGTTGGTGTTTTAGTGGAAGTGAATTGCGAAACGGACTTTGTTGCTCGTCGAGAAGAGTTTCAAGAATTGGTGCGCAATATTGCCATGCAAGTTGCTGCTTGTCCTAATGTTGAATACGTTAAAGTCGATGACATTCCCAAAGATTTCATAGAAAAAGAAAAAGCGATTGAAATGGGTCGGGAGGATTTAGCCAGCAAGCCTGAAAAGATCCGTGAAAAAATTGTTGACGGACGTATTAGCAAGCGATTAAAAGAAGTTTCTCTGATCGATCAACCGTATATTAAAGATCAAAGTATTACGATTGAAGAATTAGTGAAGCAAACGATCGCGCAGTTGGGTGAAAATATCCAAGTTCGTCGTTTCAGTCGTTTTGTTCTCGGAGAAGGAATTGAAAAAGCCGAAAGCAATTTTGCGGACGAAGTAGCCGCACAAACCGGTCAAAAATAGCGCGATCGAGCCTTGGGTTCAACGTAATAATTAAGAGGCAAAAGCAAAGAAGTGTTCTTCTGCTTTTTGCCTTTTTCTCATATCTTCAAATTTATCATTACCCATGACCAAATCATTACAAAAAATCGAGCAAGAACTGAAAATGCTCTCCGAACAAGTTGAGGAGGTTAAACAGGAATTAAACGCTCGCTATGTTCGTTACCTAGAAATTTTGGGGCAGGCACTCAAAAAACATTTAGCCATGGTGACCTATCAAATATGTACGCAAACCTATCCACATTTATTTTTAAAGTTAACCGTTCAGGAACGACAAGAATTACAACGGAAAATCCGAAAACTTGGCGATCGAGGATGCCAAGAATTTAGTCATGCTCTCGAGCGTGCCGAACATTTAAAGTTGCCTTCTCCATCCCAAGATATTCGAGACACAATCCTCAAAAAATTACCGATTACAGAAGAACAATTGAAAATGCTACGAGAACGATTATTTCAAAGCGTAAGAGAAGAGAAAGAACAAGAAGAGAGCAAAAATCAAGACGATAAACAACCAATCAAGAGTAAAATCGAAGATGATGAGTTAATCGAAGATGATGAGATTTCTGAAGAAGATGAATTGCTAGAAGAAATTGAAGATGAGGATAATGATGAAACACTCGAAGATGCCGAGCAAATACAAGATCCCAATCATCCCATTCATCTTGTCAATTTTTTGAAACGCGTTGAAAAAGTATTGGTTGATATTTTGCACGATATTTCCAATCAAACCAATCACTTGTTACAATCATCGGGAATTCTCTCCTCTAAATTACCCCCACAAGTTTTGGAAGCAGCAATTGAGGCAGAAGGTTCGGGTACGGCAGTCGGCAATTCTCCCAATACGCTCAATTTGTTAATCGAAGCCGAAAATGAACAATCTTCTAAAAATTCTACCGTTATGCAAGTTACAGCAGTTCGCTTGCGGTTGGGAGAAATTGAATTTGCCGAACCTTCTTTATCTGCCGAACGCAATCGCATTCGCGAGTTAGGTGGGAAAGTCAAGAAACTTTACAAATACTATGAAAAATTACAACAGGAGAAGGCAAGCGCAGAAGCAGAAATTGCTTGGCGATCGATTTGGTATGAGGAATAAATTGACAATCTATTAACCGCAATCCCAGTTGTAAAGAACATCGGTAAAGTCCAAATTTTTGAGGGCAGAAAGTTTAATAAAAAAATTGCCAATTCCGGCATCTCCCCACATAATTTTATCATCATCTGTAGAGTCAATTTGTAAAAGTAAGCGATAGGGTTCTGGACTATCAATATTTTCGCGGGGATCGGATTGCGTAAAATCAGGATAACCACCTAGTTGATGGCTTCCCCCCTCAAAAAAATCTTCATATTCTTCCACAAATTCCCAATATTCATCTTCAGAACGATTGTCAAATTTCGGCTTAAAGGTTACCTCGAATTGATAATCGGAATCGCCCATGGGGGCAACATCTATGGTAAAGTTGATATGATAAATAACGCCACTTTCCATCGGAAGATCGTCGGGTTCGGGTAAGAAACTAAAGTCGGTGACGAGATTGTCCGCGCGATCGCTAACTTCAGGAAAATAAAGAACACGAAACCCCGATTGTTGATTCATGTTGTCAAAATCCATGCCGTAAAGATCGTCACTGGCAATATAAAATTGTAAAATTCCTCGGGATGGAAAGTTTTCGAGGGGTGGAACGTCAGCAAAGTTAATTTGTGCCAATAAAAAGAGATAATCGCCCTCGGGGGTTTTCGGATACTCAACATCTTGAGGAAGATAGGGAAGTCCGCCAAATTTACTTTGAGTCCAAGTGGTTTCTGAAACGAGCGCGGGTTCAATGGCAATATAAGGCTGAAGGGTCGCTTCAATTGTCTCTTTTACGGATTCTAAAAGAGCGGGTAATTCTTCGGTAAATTTGTAGCTCATAACAGAACTCAGTTGAAATTGGACGGGTTTATTTGAAAATCGAACCTCGCGATCGCCGAACTGAAAATTTGTGGGAAGATCGCGATCGGCAAGACATCCAAGGGCATTTTATCTCAATTGCGAATTGAAGTTGAGGGATGGCGAATCGCCTTCAGCATCCCTCGCGCTCATATCCAACCCAGTAAGACAGCACGATTGCATCATCCGAGGAAACCGTTCGGCTGAGCGCGGTTCGGCTGAGCTCACCGTCGAAGCCTCACGACGAAGCCTCGGAATGCCTCGCGCTCATATCCAATCAACCTGTTGTGAATTGCTATAACAGGACTTACGCAGTGTCACGGGATTTCGCCCCCATCCCCCCTAACCCCCCTTGGGAAGGGGGAAAAAGAGGGGGCAACCCGACCGGAAGTCCCCCATCCTTGAAAAGCGAAGTCTCCTTGGGCTTTCCCCCTTAATCAGGGGGACGGGAGGGGGATTGGGGGATTTAGGGGGCAAGGTGCGTAAGTCCTATATAAGTTTGCTAGGATGTCTGAAGATGCGTCTAGAGGAGACTGGCAATCTTGTCTCAATGTCCGATTTGTCAAGCTGAATACATTGAGGGAGAGGTGAGCTATTGTCGTGCCTGCGGGTGGCATTTAGAATTCTCCTCCGAACCGAGCGATCGCGATCGCGTGGCTTGGGGAAGACAAATGTGGATGCAGTTACAGTCTTATTCTCAACTTAATTCGGTCTTGCAGGAAATTCAAGTCGATTTACGTCAAGCCTCGGCAGAAAGAAGCGAACTTATTCAACAGATGACTCGCATTTCTCAAGATTTGATGCCTCAATTTTCTGAAGCCGAACGAATAGTTTCTCCTGCCCGTTCGGAACCGGAAATCTCGGTCAGTTATACTCTTTTAGAAGAGTTGTTGGCAAAACGAAATTGGCAAGAAGCCGATGCAGAAAGTGCAAGATTAGCGATCGCGATCGCGCAACGAGAAAAACACGGTTTTTTAGTCGAAAGTGATTTGAATAAATTTCCCTGTCGTCCTCTTCAAGACATCGATCGTTTGTGGTTGGAAGCAACCGAGGGAAAGTTTGGCTTAAGCGTACAAAAAGATTTATATATCAGTTTGGGGGGAAACCGTTTTATTCACGCGAAAACTTGGCAGGAGTTCGGCACAAAAGTAGGCTGGTATCGGGAAAATTCGTGGTTGCGCTATGACGAACTCGATTTTAGTCTCAATGCTCCAGTCGGACACCTTCCCATTTTAGGGGATGGATTAGTCTGGTTTGTAGGCGGTTGGGAAGGAGGAGGACAAGCATTTTCAGCTCTGATGTCAAGAATGACCAAATGCCTTTTCAATTATCAATAAACAATTATCAATTATCAATTATCAATTTTATGACAGTAACTTCAACGAACTTAACCGATCTTTTAACGGGATTTCGCGCGCTTTCCGATCCCATTCGTCTACAAGTTTTGGAAACTTTGGGCGATCGCGAGTTGTGCGTTTGCGATCTCTGCGAGAAACTCGCGGTGAGTCAATCTAAACTCTCTTTTCATCTCAAAACTTTAAAACAGGCTCATTTGATTCAATCGCGTCAGGAGGGGCGTTGGGTGTACTACCGTCTCAATCTTCCTCAATTTGCCCTTCTTGAAGGATATTTAACAGAATATCAGCGTTTTGCTTCCATCCTCCCGGCAAAACAATGCGAGTCAGGAAAATTTTACCACAGAGGCACAGAGAAACACAGAGAGGGAAATGAGCCTCCAAGCTGTTACAAATTGTAACGGTAAAACCCATCAACTTTTTTTGATGTATGATATATCAAGAAAATTTGATGTATTGAGAGGCGATCGATGAGGACTTCGAGTCGGGAAATCAATCCCAAAGCCGTTAAAGCTGGGGGAAATCTCAACTTATTCGAGAAATATCTCACGGTTTGGGTATTTTTGTGCATTTTAGTAGGAATTGGCTTGGGGCGATCGTTTCCGTGGATCGCACAGAAGTTAGACGACATGAGTATTTATAATGTCTCTATTCCCATTGCTATCTGTTTATTTTTCATGATGTATCCCATCATGGTTAAAATCGATTTTTCTCAAGCCGTAAAAGCAGCGAAAACACCCAAACCCGTCGTTCTAACTTTGGTGGTGAATTGGCTCATTAAACCCTTTACGATGGTGTTTTTTGCTCAATTCTTTTTAGGATGGTTATTTTCGCCTCTTTTAAGTTCAACTGAAATCATTCGGGGGGTTGAAGTCACTCTGGGAAACTCCTACATTGCGGGAGCGATTTTATTGGGAATTGCGCCTTGTACGGCGATGGTTTTGATGTGGGGCTATTTATCTTATAGCAATCAAGGTCATACCTTAGTTATGGTAGCGGTAAATTCCCTTACCATGTTGTTTTTATATGCTCCCTTGGGGAAATGGTTGCTCTCTGCGAATAATTTAACCGTACCTTGGCAAACGATTGTTTTATCGGTGTTAATTTATGTCGGTTTCCCTTTAGCGGCGGGAATGTATAGCCGTTATTGGATTTTACGACATAAAGGGAGAAAATGGTTTGAAAATGTCTTTTTAAATGCTCTTTCTCCGGTTGCGGTGAGTGCGTTGTTGATTACTCTCGTTTTGTTGTTTGCGTTTAAGGGAGAGTTAATTATTAACAATCCCTTGCATATCCTCCTCATTGCAGTTCCCTTATTCTTGCAAACTAACTTTATTTTTCTGATAACCTATGTATTGGGTTGGAAGCTCAAACTCTCCTACGAAGATGCTGCACCTGCCGCTTTAATTGGAGCCAGCAATCATTTTGAGGTCGCGATCGCGACAGCCGTGACGTTATTTGGTTTAAATTCTGGTGCGGCACTGGCAACGGTTGTGGGGGTACTGATTGAAGTTCCCGTGATGCTCATGCTAGTAGAATTTTGCAAGCGATCGGCGTTTTGGTTTCCGCGAGAACCGGAAAAAGCAACCTTATTCGATCCTCGTTGTGTGGATTCTTTGCATTAAGTTATTCAGTTTTTAAACTGATTTAAAAGTCAATCAATTCTGGAGGAAGATCGTGAAAAAAGTTATGTTTGTCTGTAAGAAATATTCCTCTCGTTCTCAAATGGCGGAAGGTTTTGCCAAGCAGCTAGGAGCGGGAAAAATTGAGGTTGTCAGTTCGGGTTTGGAAGCGAGTGAGGTGAATCCTCATGCCATTAAAGCCATGTCGGATGTTAATATTGATATCAGCCATCATACTTCTAATGCCCTGAGTGAGTTTAAACCAGAGGATTTTGATGTGGTTATTTCCTTGTGCGGTTGTGGGGTCAATTTACCTTCGGAATGGTTGACTCGCGAGCTATTTGAAGATTGGCAATTAGACGATCCCGCAGAACAACCGGAGATATTTCCAAGAGTGCGGGGAGAAGTGAAAGAACGAGTCGAGAAATTAATTGAAAAAGTCATTTCAATGATCAATTATCAATGATCAATTATCAATTACCTCCGGCTAAAGCGGGAGGCTTGGAATTCAGACGTTTTTTTGTTTTCCCCCTAGCGTGAGAGGCTTGAGACCTTTTCTTTTTGGTCAATTTTAGGTTGCGATCGCTTTTCTAAAATGAGTGCGATCGCATCTGGTATCGGGAAACAAATTTTAAAATAGTGAATTGAGGAAGCATTTAACCAAGAAATTTGCATTAAAATGGTAGTACACTCTCTTCCTTTCAAGCCTCCGGCTTAAGCCGGAGGTACTGATAACTGATAACTGATAACTGATAACTGAAATGACCTATGACTCAAACGCAAGCCGAACCCAAACTCTACAGCTTTGATGAATTTATAAACTGGTATCCCGAAAACTCACCTGTTCGGTATGAACTGCATGACGGAGTAATTATCGAAATGCCCAAACCCAAGGGAAAACATTCAAATATAACAGGGTCTCTGATCGAACAACTATTAATAACGATCCGGCAGATGGGTAAAGGTGGGATTTGGACGATTCCTAGAGAATCAATTGTCAAACCCAAAGGCGAAAAATCGGGTTACGAGCCGGATATAATTGTTTTGAACCAAGAAGTTATGGGAGCAGAATCTCGGTGGGAAAGCGAATCAATTATCCAAAATCCTGAGTCTGTCAAATTAATCGTTGAAGTTGTTTCAACAAATTGGCGCGATGATTACTACAATAAACTTCGAGATTATGAAGAAATGGGCATCGAGGAATATTGGATTCTGGATTACGCAGCATTGGGGGCAAGAAAGTTTATCGGCGATCCCAAACAACCCACAATTTTTGTTTGTCGTTTAGTTGACGCAGAATATCAGATGACTCCATTTACGGAAAATACTCCTATTGTGTCCCCGATTTTTCCTCAGTTCAACTTATCCGCACAGCAGATTTTTGACTTAGCTTTCTAGGAAAACTTTAGGGCGATCGCGCCTTCTTTTGGATTACAATAAAACAATAGATCTTGATAATCGTGTTATGGTTGTTTCTCCGGTTGCGTTTCCCATCCGATCGCTTCGCCAAAATTTATCGCGATCCGATTCTACTCTGAAGGTTGAGTTGTACAACCAAATGGATAACTAGAATGATAAGTAGCATTGCGTTTTCCAAACCATTGATAGCGATTGTCTCGAATTTGTTCGTAAGCGAGATCGCCAAACCATTTCATTCCCGGAATGGCGCGATAAGTATTAACAAATACTTCTCCCATGGGTAACAAACGAGTAATTTCTTCGGCAGCATCGCTTCCCTGCCAACGGCGATCGCTATGTTCGCGATCGATTAAAATCATCCCCATTTCACAGTCTCGGGCAGTGATATTAAAAAGCTCTAAAGTTTCTCGATCTTGCATGGGAATATAGTTAAATAACTGCCCGCGATCGAACTGTTCGAGAATGCGAGTAAAAGTGACGCAGAGATGGCAATCCCCATCATAGATTACGTGATATCTGGGGTTATTTTCTTTCATTTTTCCTCTTGTTATGCCTTCTTAAATATACCACTTTGTTTGTAGGTAAAGTTTCTCACCCATCGGGTTAACTGATAAATCCGAATGCGAGCGGCATTGATGGAATTGGGATCGTGGGCGGCAAACACCTGTACGGCTCCCAAAGAATCCGGTTGCCTGCCCACATTCAATGACATTTTCTCAGTTTCTTCAAAAGAAAGTGCGCGATCGATAGTTATCGTTGCTACGTCGAGCCAAGGCGAAGTTTCTTCACTCCATTCGTACTCTTGGGTAAAAATCTCGCTTTTATCGCCTTCCATATCCTCGTGCAAGCGCAATTGGAGATGATAAATAATGGGCTTTTGGGACAGTCTTTCGAGATATTCCTTGCGGAGATAATCAATAGGTCTCGTCTCATCGGGACGGCGCTTTTGCAGCCAAGGTTTTTCTAAATCTTCCCCCGATATTACCCCAGAATCCACACCGCGATCTTCAGGAATTAAACGGTATTTAACATACCGGAGTTTTCCATCCTTAGCTTTAAAATAGTTGACAAATTTCGAGGCATAATAAATCTGAGCGAAAGACTCGGGCGCGCGTCGCAGGGTTTCAATCAAGTCCTTTTTATTCGTCGGGTTCTGACAATATTCCTCCATCCCTTGAGAACTGATCGGTTCGTCTTCCCGTTTGTTTTTGGCTCCGGCTGCGGAAAACTCCCAAAATTTGATGATATTTTGCGACGATCGCGGTCCCGTATTCATCAGGATATCGAGGGGACTTTCTTCTTCCTCATCGGACAGTTTGAAGGAGACGCTGCGAGCATCCATTGCGGCATCATCTTCATAACTGACCGTAGCATGCCGAAGTCTGATGGGAAAGACTCTTCCCGCTTGCCAAAACTCGTGTTCGGGAAATTCCGGGCGATCGACCACTTGCAAAGTTCCGGCACCTCCCACCCCGTATTTATGGGTGGCACGTCCCTTTTTTTTGAACGCAACTAAAGAAAATAGCAGGATCAGGGCAATAAAGTAAAAGAAGAAAAGAATGGTATCCCAAATTTTTTTCATTGATTTTGCTCTCTGGTGTACAAAAATTATGTTGGCGCGGGTTTTAGATATTGATACTCATCATAATCCAACTTAAAGGAATTCCCGGTTCGATGCGATCGCGATATTCCCAAAGTAACTTTTTCAAGGGAAGGGGAGCAAATTCAAGGGCAGGATTGTAATAAACGTGGGCTAAAGTCCACATTAATTTAACTTGAGAGGTGTGGCGTTCTTCCACTTTTTTGGGATCGTAGTTGGGGTCATCTTTATCCCACAGTCCGATCGCGGTATATTCGATATCGCCCCCATCTTCGTATTGTTTGTTATTCACCCAAGAATGAAAGAAGGTGCAATGATAGAGAATATAAACGCAAAGTTGTTGCAAGTCTTCTTGGCTGTTAATGGCGAGTTCTTCTTTGGGCTGGAAAATTGCATGGGTGACCAAATCTTGGGACATTCCCTCAATTTCCGACCAATACATTTTAATTTCGTTTGGGTTATTGGCAAAAAATTCGGCAACGTATTTTTCTAATAATTCCCACATGGCAAGGGCTGCCCGGTCAAAATAATTATTATCAATGGCATCGGGAAGAGCCTGTTTTGCGGGCGACCAGCGATAACTGAGAGAGGCGATTTCTTGAACGAGAACTCCCTCGACGCTTTGCGGATCCAAGGCAGAGGCTTCGGGAATAAATCCCGTATTGCCAATAATAAGAGAGGCCCCTTTTTTGTCAATGCTCAACAATCCTTCAAGGTGAGACCATAATAGATCGCGAACGGGACTTTTAATGACATTGCGATAAAATGCCATCGCATATTGATCCATGTTCATGTGAGTCCGTCCCAAATGGGATTGAATCTCCTGAAAGACGTATTCGGAACTGCGAAAATAATATTTGGCATCGTCCCAGTTTTTGCCATCGGTGGGAAAACAGGTTATGACTTGTTCTTTCAAACGATACTCGATAGAGTGAACGTACAGGGCGCGATCGCGGAGAACAAAACGAGCCTCGCTATATTCGGGCAGGAGTCCCCCGGGTTCGGCTTTATAGCGTCCGGTCTGATAATTAACGGCGTATTGCCATTCTTTCCCTTCAACGCGGTTTAATTTCCCCGGATTAAAGCCATTTAAACGCCGTTCCACAAAATATTCATCGCTGAATTTATCCGGACGCAAGCGACTTAAGTTAGCTGGCAGCCACGTCTGTAAATGAGATCCGGTCATGCTGCGAAAACCTAACTTTTGGGCAAGTCCTGAAAATGCCCAACCGAAGAGGGGAATCAGAGGTAAGGTGGGGAAAACTTGTAAGCCGAGATGCGCTTCATATCTGGGGGTGGGTTCGATTTCTTCGGGTAAGGGGCTGTTGACATCAAATCGGGGAAAATCCTTACCGGGGGTACCGTAATATTTAAAGCGTTCTTTCGGATTGCTGGATGATGGGCTCATGGGTTTAAAGGAAAATTGTTTAAAATTGTTACAATCGCGATCGCTTATCTAAGCCATTGAGAGAAACTACACGGCAATGCTAGGAGCATTTTTTCTCAACTGACGATTTTTTTAGGATCTTTAAGGAAATCAAGGTTTTTCCTCTCGTTGCCATCGCTGATGAGTATTTTTACTCTGTTACCGACCCGTCGGTCAATATTAAAATAAAAATATAAACGGTAAAGAAATTCGGAGTTCCCCATGGATATTATCACCCTATTAATGTTATTCGCTTCGGTCTGGCTATTCGACACGATCGCCAACGGTTATCCCCAAGTTTCTCGCTGGTTGTTCCATTTACTCGAAGAACGCGATCGCGTTAAACAAATCAAGCCCTAATATTCTCTGTTCCCCAACGGGTGACGGGTGACTGATAAAATCCCAACTCCCTTTACTTCCTTCTTTTGTCCAGTTTGCGATAGACATCCCGGAGATCGACTTGATGGTGAGCGAGGGCAACAAGAGTATGATAGAACAGGTCGGCCACTTCCGAAGCGATCGCGTCGGCATCATCATCTTTGCAGGCCATGACCACCTCTGCCCCTTCTTCCCCGATCTTTTTGAGAATTTTATTATCCCCCCCGGCAAAAAGTTTGCAAGTATAGGAATTTTCCGTGGGATTGTCCCGGCGATCGCGAATGGTGGCGTACAATCCCGAGAGGGCATCTGCGGGAGGCGCTTGTTTGCTTCCTTCGACTTGGTGAAAGCAGCTTCTTTCTCCAGTATGGCAGGCAATATCGCCAATTTGTTCGATGGTGACGAGGAGAGTATCGCTATCGCAATCGTAACGCAGAGATCTGACCTTTTGGATATGTCCCGAAGTGGCTCCCTTATGCCAGAGTTCTTGACGCGATCGACTCCAGTACCAAACTTCTCCGGTTTCGAGAGTTTTTTGCAAGGATTCCCGGTTCATCCATGCCATCATTAAGACCGTACCATCGAGATAATCTTGGGCGATCGCGGGGACGAGGCCGCGATCGTTAAATTGAATTTCTTCGATGGGGATGGCTTGCTGGAAGGAAGGGGCGATCATGATTCGATGGGATTGGTATGGGGATCTTTAATTTATCCTAGAAGGGCATCCCTCGTAAAGTTCAACCAGACGAACCGTGCATCGAGAACGTTGCATGACGAGGGAAATATTATTCTCGTGTTGTCCAGTTGCGATCGCCAGCAAGATAATGGAGTTTAATGGGTTTTGCGATCGCTAAAGGAGCGAGATCGGGTTGCTTCCCTCCTCGAAATTTCTCCTGATTTGCCCTTGCACGAGCTTTTAATGCCTTTACAAGCGCTTTTCTTTGGGGAGAATCCAAACCCGTTTCTGATGCCGTCGTGAGAGAATTGGGGCGTTTCCTGCGAAAGTAACAAAATTCAGGAATATTGACAATTTTGGCTGCAAAAACCGATCGCAATAAAAATTCTGTATCTCCCCCAAATCTTAACCCCGTTGCAAATCCTCCCACGCGCATGACTAAATCTCGCCCCACTAAACTGCTAGGATGAATGAGAGGATGACCGGGTTTTTCCGCTAACGCGCAGTTAACATCTAAAGGATAGTACACGGGAGTCAGTTTCCCTTCTAATTCATAAACGCGCCATTCTTGCGTCCCAACTAATTCTGCTCCCGTTTTTTCCGCAGTTTCCAAAAGTCTTTCTAGGCGAATATTGGCAGACCAGTCATCGGCATCTTGGAACAAATAAGCATCATAATTGGTCTCGGCGATCGCTTGTTGAATCAAACGATAAGGACCGACATTCTCCGCAGATTTTAATAAGGTCACTCGCGGAAATTTTTCGGTTATTTTGAGAGGAGGATCGGGAGAACAATCATCGAGGACGAGAATGCGATCGGGGGGTCGAGTTTGAGCCACTAAGGATTGAAGGCAGCGATGCAACCAAGAATGACAATTATAATGAGGAATTAAAGCCAGAATTTTAGAGTTTTGAGTGATTTTAGAATAAGATTGAGAACTCGTCAGCTTGTCTTTAATTTTAGGTTGAACTGCACCCCAAGAAAACTTAATTTTGTTTTGTTCTAAAAGTGCGATCGCATTTAAAAAATGCCAAGCGTTAGGAGTTTTAAAGTAAGAAAGGATTGGTGCGATCGCCTCTCTCGATCCCATCCAAGCAATATTTTGAATGAGATATTCTTTCGCCGTTTCTCGAGGAAATTTGAAGTCGGGAGGTAAAGGCGCAATAAAAGGAGATTTTGGAATGATAATATTGCGCTCGATTGAAGTGTTTTCCGGGCAATAAGTAATGGTATGGGGTGCTATATCTTCTATATATTTTACAATTTTATCTCTTGAAAATCGTTCCATTGTTAGATATTCATTAAATCGCAAATTACCGATTGTTTTTCATTAACTCCTTGGGTTCTGCGATCGAAGGCAGAGTAACGAGAAGACGGAAGTGCGGATAAGAGCAAACATTGATAAGCTAACTCCGATTTTCCTGCATCGAGGAACGGTTGTGCAAGCGATCGCAAGATGGGAATCCAAGGTGCTGAATCCATCGCAGAATCCGATCTCTTTCTATTTTTCAATCCAGCATATTGTTGTAAGATTGGCAACCATTCGCAAGTCTTAAATTTTTGTGCGAGAAATAAAGTATGATAGCCTTGTTCTAAGTAGATTCTTGCCTTTTCTTCTCGGGTCTCAACGACAGACTTGAATGTCTGAAAATATTGTTCTAATCTGTCGTCATCTTCTAACATTGCTTTGCGCCATTTCAACCATGTCTCAAAAAAGCGATCGCGACTTCGAGATTCTTCAAGATTGACGATCTCGATGCCATGTACGACATAACACCAATATGCCAGTAAAGGGAGATCAAAGCGAGAGCTGAAAAACTCTAAATCTCCCAGAAAGACAGATAAAAGTGGTCTGAGAGATTGGGAGATTTTACTCTTACTTCGATGCGCAAAACGCCATGCAGGTTCAAAGCTATAGAGCAGATTTTGGATATTTAAGCGATCGAGGACGAGGCGATCGCGGGGTAACTCAAAAGGCTGGGAATTCCATAGCGATCGCGCTAAATTTTCCTCGAGATATAAGCTAGGAATTAAGAGATCGAGAATGGCGGAATCGTTTGAGTTATTTTCTCGTTCGATAGCCCATTTTAGCCGTTCTGCGGCACGCTGATAAATCAAATGAACTTGCGGATCGCCTGCTAAAAAAGAACAAGAAAATAACAAGATTCGTGCGGTTATTTTTTCAACCTCTACATCTTGACAAGGCGGCGAATTTAAGATAGAATTAACTAAATCTCTCGTTGATGGTGCAATTCCAGAATAAAGAATTAAGCGAGGATTGATGAGTTCATAAAGTAAATTAGCAGTTATCCTTGCCTCTCCCATAGGAAATTGAGGAGAATTCAGCCATTCATGCCAAGGGCGATCGCGAATGATTTCAATCCATTGGCGATCGCGACAGGATTCGTATTCGGTCTCGATCGCATCTCTCGATCGAACATAAATTTGCGCTTCAATATCTCCAAACGTGCGATCGCTCCAACTTTTCAGATCCTCGAGAGAAAAGCGATCGCTTTGAGTCGGTTGAACTAAAAATTCAACTCGTTTATTGTTCCTCCGTCGGACTTGATAATATAAAATCCCTTCTAAGGGGGATAGCTCAATTTCTCCTGCATATCGATCGCCGGTTAGCGTCCGAACTTTTTCGTTAACTCGTCCTTTAATTTTAGCCGTTAATCCTCCACGCTCCCCAGAACTTCCCTCCCGCTTTAATTCTAAAATATCGCCGCATGTATAGCGAATCAAAGGCATGGTAAAATTCAATAAATCCGTAGTAACCAACTCTCCCTCAACGATCTCATAAAAGCAGCGTTCTTCATCTAAATGTAAATTACCTCTTTCCGGACAAGTCAACCCCGAAATCCCGGTTTCTTGGCAACCATACTCATTAATAACAGGAGCATTAAAAACCAACTTTAATAAAGCGATTTGCTGCTCGAATAAGCATTCTCCCGTACAAATCACCGCTTGAACTTGCGGAAGATTGCGATCGTATAAACAGGCAGCAAGTTCGCATAATCGACTCGGATATCCGCGAATCACTTTAAATCGATTATCGAGCAGATTTAAAAATCGATCGATAAAGTCTCGATCAATTTCTCCTACTAGCGATCCATCCATCCATCGCACTGGCAATAAACGACTGGCAACATTAAGAATGGGAATCTTATCATCAATTCCCCACTGAGAAAGTGTTGTTTTCCTCGCTGAAATTCTCGCCGCATTCCACGCTTCTCCTGCAAAATAAACAAAACTTTCCCCCCGAGTCCCGCTAGTCATCCCCCGATACACAACATCCGACGCATTAGCCAAAAATAAACTGGGATTTTGGCGAACTTCTTCTTTCTCCAAAGGACGCAATCGTTGAAAAGCAGTCTGCCAATCCGGTATAATCTTACCATGGCGATCGCACAGTCCCGCCTCTCGAAATCGTCCTCGATAGCCCGGAAGTTTAACCGCGATCGCTAATAGTTTCTCAAGTTGACAATTCCCCATTTTTAACCCGAGCTGGAGGTTATGTTAACTGTTCGCCGTTTACTGTTCTCCGTTCGTTGAAAAAGTGATAATACTGTCTTCAAAATCCTGACGGCGATCGGGAAATTCTTCGGTTGGCGTAGAATAGGTGACAACCCAAAAAGTATTGCGATCTTGAATAATGTACACCAATTGCGTAATTTGGGTATTTCCCGTTTCAATCTCTACAGTAATTCGCCCTGCCTGCCATTGTTGGAGTGCTTGAATATCTTGTTCGAGAATGTTATAGTTGACCCTGACTAGGTCGTTCACGATCGCTTGTTGAAACTCTTCAAGGTTTGTCCCCTGGGGCATTTTTTGGGAAGTCACATTAACATTCGTGACAAATCCCCCTCGAGAATTTTTCGTATCGAAAGCAACCAAAGCGACTAAATCTTTGGTTTCTCGTAGAGCATTACTGAGATTTTTATATTCCGAACCCGCACTCTCTAAATTAACCGCCATTTCCTCAATATCTTTCTGAGGATCGCCCCCTTCATATCCGGGAGGCAGGTACAAATAAACTCCATTTCCTTGTCGCTTTTGGAAATTAGGATTAGCGAGAATCTCCTCGAGAGACTTCGCGTTAGCTTGGTGAGAACTTGCTTTAACCGTCGCGTCCGTTGCGTCAGAACTCAGACGATTGCAACCGATTACAGGAAATATTAGCAGGAGAACGATCGCTAATCCTTTCAGTTTTCGGATCATGTAGAACTTTCCTTAAGATATTCTGAAAAAAATCATCTTTTACCTTGGCTTATATTACACTGTTTTGTCATCATTGGCAGGTTGGTAGCGCAAAAAGTCTGCCAACCCCCGAAAATAAACCCCTTGGGGAGTAATTTCAAAGCGATAGGGAAACACTTCCACTCCCTTAGCGATCGCCTCCCGCAATAGCTCCCCATAAGCAGGATCCCGCCGATCCCCGGGGGCAAAGCGATCGCAGTCCCCTCGATTGATAAAATATAAAATCCCGGCTTTCGTTGTCTTTAACGTCCCCATTAATTCTCGCAGGTGTTTTTGTCCTCTTGCGGTGACGGTATCGGGAAATAATGCCGTGTTTCCTTCTGCCCAAGTTGCGCTTTTGACTTCAAGGTAGGTCGAGGTATCGCGATCGCAGAGGAGAAAATCAATGCGACTCTTTTTTTCAGTACCGCAGGGGACTTCTGAACGAATTGTATCATAACGCCCTGCGAGTTCGGGCAACAATTTTTGTTCTAGTGCAAGTTTAACAATACGATTGGGCATTGCTGTATTGACTCCTACCCAAGTCAGTTTTTGGGCGCTATTTACGCCAATCATTTCCCAAGTATAGGCGAGTTTCCGTTTGGGGTTGTTACTGCGAGAAACTTGTACGGGACTTCCGGGATCGTGGAGTCCGATCATGGGTCCGGTATTGGGACAATGAGCAGTAATTATCTCTCCAGATTCGAGTTCGATATCGGCTAAAAATCGTTTATAACGCTTGATGAGAATTCCCGCTTTCAGGGGAGGATATTGATAAATTAAAGTCACTTTTTGTTGTTTGTTATTGGTTATTGGTTATTGGTTATTGGTTATTGGTTGGACGCTCGTGAAAAGATGGAAATTAATCCATCAACGACTACCCATTACCCATTACCCATTACCCATTATTAATTTGTCGGCGTAATTGAGCTAATTCTGCTTCTATAATTTCAGACGTTTCTAAGTTTTTAAATTTGACTTCGAGGGAATCATCGTTCAGTTGAGAGGCGAGTTCTGCGCGGGCTTCTAAATCTTGGACTCTTTCTTCAACGCGATCGAGGAGATTGAGAGTGTTTTTTCCCACTCCTTTTTCTAAGAGTTCGTGTAAGCGACGGGTGGCTTCAGCCGAAGTGGCGCGAGCGAGATACATATCTTTTTGTACCTTGACACGAGCGAGTTTGTCTTCAAGGAGACGTAAATCTTGTTTGAGTTTGACGATAATTTCGTTTTGCTGTTCGATTTGACGGTGCAGGAGTGCAGCATTATCTTGGTAAGTTTTGCGACGGTTGAGAGCTTCTCGGGCAAGGGATTCTTCGCCTCCCGTCAGGGCGATGCGGGCGCGACGATACCAATCTTCAGCAGACACTCGATTTTGCGAGACTTGGCGTTCCGTGCGCTTTTGGGTGGCGATCGCGAGGGCAACGGCTTGACGCATTTTTACTAATTCTTGCTGCATCTCATCTACCGTCCTTTCCAAAGTTAGCACGGGATCTTCGCTGGCACTCACCCAACTATTCACATTTGACCGCACAACGCGCCAGAAGCGATCGAACAATTCCATGATTTTGTCGATTCTAAGATTTTCCTTATTTTATCGCAATCCCGGGAATGCGATCGCATTGTTTTCTCATCCCAGAAATAGTAAGATTGAGAAGGCAAAATACCAACTAAGAGAACTAAAAATGGCTAACGCATCGGGTAGCGATCGCTTGGATCGGATTGAGGCAAACTTAGAACAATTAACGACAGTGGTGGTTAATTTAGCTCAGTCCAATCAAGAATTGCAAGGGACAGTCGGAAATTTATCGCAAGAGGTCGAGAGTGTATCTCGAGAGGTCGGGAGTTTATCGCAAGAAGTTAGAAGTTTAGCACGAGAAAATCAAAAACTCCAAACCATGGTAGCGAATTTAACTCAGTCCAATCAACAATTGTCCAATCAAACTCAGGAATTAACCAAGACTGTAACATATCTTATGCAAATTGTAGAGTTGCATCAAGCTAATCATGAAGCAAGTCAGCGCAACTTTGACATAATTGTTAAAGAGATGACGGGTTTAAGAACAGAAAGTTTGCGAATTTTAGAGCATTTGTTTGGAGAGCAACAGGAATAATCGATCGCGATCGCTCTTCTGAGATAAGCAAACGCGATCGTAATGGTAATGAGAGGAAATGAGTTAAGCAGTTGGCTGAAATTTTTCTTTGAGACAATTATTGATTAAAGTTCTTACGGTTATCTTTTCTTG
>JBFRWJ010000104.1:0-24548 GCA_051439525.1 Spirulina sp.
GCACCAACCCCGCAACCCCAGCAACCACGGGACAAGAACTGGAAGTCCCACCAAAATCCCGCGTAAAGTTCCCCGGATCGTAGCCCAAGTTCCCCAAAATATCCGTGGTAAAAATCCCCAACCCCGGCAAAAACGTCCGCAGGGGGGGCGCGGTTTGAATGAATCCCGTTTGTTGAAACCACATCCCCGGCGGGGCATTATTACTGGGAGCGCAGACAGAAATATGCTTCCCCCAATTGCTATAGGCTGACTTTTTCCCCAAGCTGCTACAAGCAGAAACCGCAATGACATCCGGATGAGCCGCAAAACCGCTCAACCATTCCGTCGGACCGTTTAATAAGTTCCCCTGCCAACCCCGTTCGTACACCGTTCCCTGTACCGGACGATTGGCATTTCCCGCCGCAAAGACAATAACGCATCCTTTCCCCCCGCGTCCTTTAGTGGCTGCCCGATTAAGGGCTGCTTTTTGCCGCATGGAGAGGGGAAAATACACCGTCGCCGCACCCCAACTACAGGAGACCACACTCGCACCCTTCTGAATCACCCAATTAAAAAGCTGTTCGATGGAACGATCGTCCAAATATCCCGTCGTCCGCAGGGGCATTAAAGCGCAACCGGGAGCCACTCCTACCACCCCTTGACCATTTTCCTCCGCCACGGCTACCCCCGCACAAGCCGTGCCGTGACTTTCTTGGCTGCTATCGGGTTGAGGGGAAAAATCCCGATTCTTGAAGTCCCGGGGAGAGACGATTTTGCCTTGTCCTTGAAAATCTGGGTGGCGAATATCGATCGCATCGTCAGCCACCGCAATGACTACCGATCGCGTTCCTCGGGTAATATCCCACGCCTTCTCGATATCGATGTGAGAATTCCCCGAAAGCTGGTTGCCTTGACGATGATAGAGATACCACTGCTGGCGATAAAAATCGTCCCTCGGGGTATAAAAAGACTCCCCCCGCAGGAGGATATTCACTTCGGCGGCGAGGACGCGATCGTTCGCTGCGAGGCGATTGGCTAACTTAATGGGATTCTCGCGAGACTGGGAGGTGAGGCGATAAATAAACGCATCGGGGATGCCCTCGAGGGGTTGGAGTAATTGGAGATGAAAATGGGCAGCGATCGCATCTCTTTCGGATTCTTCCACACCCTCCCCAAACTGGACGGTTAACTCATCGGTCAAATAGACGAGGGTTTCTGGATTTTTGGCCAATTGGTAGACGTGACTGGCAAATGCCACCAAATCCAAGCCCCGTGCCATCGAGAGCGCACTTTCGAGAGCATCGGCTTCCACGAGAACTTCAATTAACTGACTTTGGGGGAGAGGATGAGAGCGCAACCGTCCCAACTCCGGGGGAATTTCCACATCGGGAGAGATCAAGCGCAAAGTCAGGCGATCGCCCACCTTCAATAAATTCAATTCTTCCCCACCCCGTTGCAAAATTAAACCCACTCGATTTTCCGAAACATCGAGCCTGTCCAGTCCCTCGTTTTCTGTCATGAGCTGCCCCCTCTATGGAATATTAAATAGTTTTAGCGCGATCGATGGTAATATTACTCAATGTTTGCTTAATAATTGGTTATATTGATTGTGGCCTTTGCCCTCTGGATGACTCTATGCTATTCTCTCATATCCGTTTTTCTCCCCGCCCCTTGAAGTTATTGAGTGTTTGTTTATTCTGCCTCGCACCGATCGCCTTCTGGAGCGAACCCGTCCGAGGGCAAATTCCCGTGGAAGAATTTGAAAGTGAATCGGTTGAGAGTGAAGCCGAAGAAGCCCCGTCCTTCCTCCCCCCAGATACTCTTCCCAGCGAACCGAATGACAGCTTGCTCAGTCTGCCCGGAGGTCAGCGCCTTTTAGAAGAAGCCAGCTTGGCAGTAGACGCGGGAGATTACGGACTTGCCGCCCAGAAATTGCAAGAGGCACGACAAGTTTTTAACCAATTATCTAACTTTTACCAGCAATTGGCAGGGAGTTTTTCGGGGATTGATGGGAGTATCGCCGAACTTCAGCGCAAACAGGCTTTAGAGACAGCACAACTACGCGATCGCGCCACCTTCCAACTGGCATTGGTTCACCGGGCGCAAAATCAACCGGAATTATCGGTACCTTTATTGGTGCAGATCGTGCGATCGCAAAATCCCACGACGGATTTAGGCAAGCGTGCCTATGCCCAACTTGCCGAGTTAGGGTTTGAGCAAACCCAAGACCCGGGCGCAGATTTCCGCCCCCTCCAACAACCCGATAGTATCCTCAGCATGACGGGGGGACGACGTTTTATTGAGGAAGCAACAGCCGCCGTCGAAGTCCAAAATTACGCTCTTGCCGTCCAGAAGTTACAAGAGGCACGACAAATTTTTAACCAATTATCGAATTTTTATCAACAATTGGCGGGGAGCTTTGCGGGCATTAACACCCGCACCGCAGAAGCACAACGAGTAAATGCCTTAGAAGCGGCACAGTTGCGGGATGATGCCACCTATAAACTGGCCCTGGTTCACCGGGCGCAAAATCAGCCGGAATTATCGGTGCCTTTATTGGTTCAAATCGTGCGATCGCAAAATCCCACCACCAATTTAGGACGGCGTGCCTACCAACAGCTTCTAGAATTGGGCTTTGTCACGGTGCCTTTCCCCAGCCCCAGCGAAAATACCAGCAGCACGAATTAGTTGAGAAGGGAAGCGGGGGGAGAAGGGGAGGAAATCAATGAATCGATGCCTATTTCATCCTTCATCCTTCATCCTTTCAGAATTCCTTCATCCTTTCCGAATTTCTTCATCCTTTCCGAATTCCTTCATCTGTCTCTAGATAGAAATTCATCCTTCATCCTTCATCCTTCATCCTTAAACCCTCGATACTCGATAAAATACGATCGGTATCCATGTGATTATTGTGGGAGGTTTGATGGTTAGTCTAGCCGAGGTTGAAAACACGATTAAAGAGCATTTACCCGATGCTCGGGTGAAAGTCGAGGATCTGACCGGAGGAGGGGATCACCTGCAAGCAACGGTAATTTCACAATTGTTTGAGGGGAAAACGCGGGTCAAACAACATCAGCTTGTTTATCAGGCATTGCAAAACGATCTAGCTTCAGAAGCCATTCATGCTCTCGCCTTAAAAACCTACACTCCCCAAACTTGGGAAGCAACGGGACAATCTTTGTAACCTGTCCCAAAAAATTGTTCGCTATCTTCGTTCCAACTACACCCTTAAGGAGTTACTCATGACACCCGAACTTAAAGAACGCATTGAAGAAATTGTCAAAAAAGACAAAATTGTGGTCTTTATGAAAGGATCAAAACTGATGCCCCAATGCGGGTTTTCCAATAATGTCGTGCAAATTTTGAACACCCTTGGCAAACCTTATAGCACTTTTGACGTTCTCATGGATAACGAGATTCGCCAAGGGATCAAAGAATATTCCAATTGGGCAACCATTCCGCAAATTTATATTAATGGAGAATTTGTGGGAGGTTCTGATATCGCGGTCGAACTTTATCAAAGTGGCGAACTGCAACAAATGGTGGAAGTGGCTTTGGCTTCTTAAGTGCTAAATGCTAATGGGGGAATGGGGACTCAGCAACCCATTCCCGAGGAAATTGTTTCAGTCAATATCCCAATCAATAATAATCTACCTCAACTTCGGGTTGAGGGAGAGTCAGTTCAAAATTGGAGGGATCGCGCAAAAAGCGAAAGGCTTCTTCTTCCAAACGGTGAATGAGATAGGGCTCGAGGGCATTACTATGACGGAGGGCTGCTAGATATCCATCCATGTACAGTTGCAGTTCCGTAAAGCGGTTTCCCCTCTGCCACGATTCCACCAGAGCATCAGTTAGTTTTTGATAGTAGCGAATGCACAGTGCGTCGGTTAGCATGATCTTAAATTGAATTCGACAAAGCAGGGATCGATTGGAAATAAGAAGGATTGAAGGAAAACAAGTTTCTAAAACAAAGATTGACTCGATTTATATTCTCTATTCTTTAGTTTATCTCAACCTTCGCATTTCCGCATCCCACTTGAGAGGGTTAAGGCGATTGCAGCTAACGGAATTAATGGCAGTAGCAAGAGTTACAACAATTTGATGTTAATTTTGGTAAAGTAATGAACATAACTTGCAAGGGGATATAGAACTAAGGTGGGTTCGGTTCAAATTCTAATTATTCAAGGAAATCCTCACTTGCGATCGCTAGTGGGATGGCATCTACAACAAGCTGGCTCTTGGTGTCAACAAGCCGACACTCTCGATCGCGCCAGAGGCATTCTGGCACGTCGTCAGCCTCCCCTCGTGATTCTCGATTCGGATTTGCCGGATGGGGATGGGATTGAATTATGCCGTTGGTTATATCAACAGAAACAATCTTTAATTTTAGTCTTATCAGCGCGCGCGAATCAGAGTGATGTGGTGGCAGGATTGGAAGCAGGAGCAGATGATTATTTAAAAAAACCCTTTGGCATGCAGGAATTTTTGGCACGGGTGGAAGCATTATTGCGGCGCTTGCGAATCACTACCGCACCGCTTTATTTGAATTATGGAGATTTGAGAATCGATCTGGTACAACGTCGCGTGCGCTTGCAAGGGAATTATATCGATCTCACCCCCCAAGAATTTAGCTTGCTTTACGTCCTCGCTCAAGCCGAAGGTACGCCCTTAAGTCGTTCGGAGTTATTAAATCGCGCTTGGCCCGACGCGATCGATAATCCGCGCACCATTGATACCCATGTTTTATCCTTACGGAAAAAGCTAGATACAGAACCCCAACAGCCGAGTCTAATCCAAACAGTCCGAAATGTAGGCTATCGTTTCAATCCCGAGGTTCTTGACAGTCACCAGTCACCAGTCACCAGTCACCAGTCACCAGTCACCAGTCACCAGTCATCAGTCACCAGTCACCAATTGGGGAACAGGGAACTAGGATGTAGGGTGTAGGGAGACCCATGAGGAGATTGGACGTTGCAGAGAACCATTGCTGAAATTAATGATAAGATTCTCGCCTCAAAAGCGGTGGTTTGGACGGTCGAAGAACTCAAACATCGCGTGGCGGATCTGGGTATTGCTCGAGTCGCGAAAACTGTTGATGTTATTACGACAGGAACTTTTGAGCCCATGGAATCCATTGGCGCCATCCTCAATCTCGGCCATACGGATCCCCCGATTAAAATTCGTCAGTGTTGGTTGGATGGCGTTCCGGCTTATGCGGGTTTGGGCGCGGTAGATTTGTATTTGGGGGCGACGATGATGGCGGATTATGGGGAAGGGGAAACGGAACGAATAACGGGAAATCCTTCTCCCGTGCGGGGTGGCGGTCACGTGATCGAAGACCTGATTGCTGGAAAATCCGTGCATTTGCGGGCAACCGGACACGTGACGGATTGCTATCCTCGGGCTTCTTGGGAAAGTACGATCGTTCGGGAGACGATCAATCAGTTTTATTTATTTAATCCCCGCAATCTCTATCAAAATTTTATTGTGGGCACGAACGGCGGCGATCGCATTCTGTACACGTATCTCGGTCCGTTACACCCTCAATTTGGCAATGCGGTGTATGCCAATCCCGGGGCGATTTCTCCCCTCTTCAACGATCCGGATTTACAAACCATCGGCATCGGAACCAAGATTTTTTTAGGGGGAGGCATTGGGTATATTACGTGGGAAGGCACCCAACATTTTCCCCTCCAAAAGCGCTTGGAAAATCGCACTCCCATCGGTCCGGCCAGCACTTTAGCGGCGATCGGAGATGCCAAACAGATGAATTCCCGGTGGGTGAGGGGCTGTTATTTTCAAAATTACGGTACCGCGATCGCCTTGGGAATGGGCATTCCCATCCCGGTTTTAAACGAAGAAATTATTGCCCGATGTGCCGTGCGGGATGAGGAGATTATTGCCCCAGTCGTCGATTTTGCCATTCCTCGGCGAGTGCGTCCAACCTTTGGTTCGGTAACCTATGCGCAACTCAAAAGCGGTCGCATTACCCTCCAAGGGCAAACCGTCCGGACTGCCCCCCTCGCCAGTATTCCCCTGTCTCGCCAAGTGGCGGAGGAACTCAAACAATGGATTGAAACAGGCACATTTACCCTCACCGAACCCGTCGCTTCTCTTGCAAGCGATCGCGTTTTCTTATCTCAGGATCCCGCTATTTCTTAAACCCAGCCAAGCAGAGAGGATACAGAAGGGTTCATCCCTAGAAGAATGCTGAGACGTTGCTTGCTCTACAGGAGTCGGGCATAATTGATAAGACAGATACAAATGGTAGAGAGCGAGTCGAAAACAGAATGAGTAAAAAGCGCGTCCTTTCTGGGGTTCAACCCACAGGCAATTTACATTTGGGAAATTATTTGGGTGCAATTCGCAATTGGGTGGAAGTGCAGAACGAATACGATAATTATTTTTGTGTGGTCGATCTTCACGCGATTACCGTTCCCCACGATCCGAAGAAACTGGCGGAAAATACTTATACTCTCGCAGCACTGTATCTCGCTTGCGGGATTGACTTGGAATGTTCGACAATATTTATTCAATCTCACATTTCCGCTCATAGCGAACTGACTTGGCTGTTAAATTGCATTACGCCCCTCAACTGGTTGGAGCGGATGATTCAGTTTAAAGAGAAAGCAGTCAAACAAGGGGAAAATGTAACGGTGGGTTTGCTCGATTATCCCGTATTGATGGCTGCCGATATTTTACTCTACGATGCGGATCTCGTTCCAGTAGGGGAAGACCAAAAACAACATATCGAACTCACTCGCGATCTTGTCATTCGCGTGAACGACCAATTTGGCAAGAAGAAGAAACCCGTCCTCAAACAGCCCGAACCTTTAATTCGCAAGACTGGAGCGAGAGTGATGAGTCTAACCGACGGGACGAAAAAGATGTCTAAGTCGGATCCTTCGGAAATGAGTCGCATCGAACTTTTAGATCCCCCCGACGCGATCGCTCGCAAAATTAAGCGTTGCAAAACGGATCCCCACAAAGGATTGGAATTCGACAACCCCGAGCGCCCGGAATGCCATAATCTCTTAAGTTTATATCTGCTCCTGTCTGGCAAAAACAAGGAAGAGGTTGCCGCAGAATGTCAAGATATGGGTTGGGGACAATTTAAGCCCCTGTTAACCGAAACCACAGTTGAGGCACTCAAACCCATTCAAGAAAAATATAAAGAAATTATGAGCGATCGCGACTATCTCGAAACCATCTTGCGCGAAGGTCGCGAAAAAGCTGAATTGAGTGCCAATGAAGTTCTAGGACGAGTGAGATCGGCTCTGGGTTTTTCTAAGAAAGGATGAAGGATGAAGGATGAAGGATGAAGGATAAAGAATGAAGGATGAAAAATGGTGAAACGATAAAGTTGGGTTATTACATTCTTTTTAAATAACAACCCACCCCCAACCCATACACACCCCCAGCCCCTCTCAAGAGGGGAGAAACCAACAACCAATAACAAATAACCAATAACCAACAACCAATAACAAATAACCAATAACAAATAACAAAATGCACTTTCGCAAAGCCGTTGAAAAGAAAGAATTTTTAATTACAGCCGAAGTGATGCCTCCCAAGGGGGGAAATGTTGCTCATACTCTCGATATGGCTCGACTTCTGAAAGGACGAGTTCACGCGGTTAATGTTACCGATGGCAGTCGGGCGGTGTTAAGGATGGCTGCCCTTGCGGTTTCTGCTCTCCTCGTGCGAGAGGGGATCGAGCCGATTTGCCAATTTGCCTGTCGCGATCGCAATGCGATCGCCATGCAAGCGGATCTAATGGGTGCTCACGCTCTTGGCATTCGCAATATTTTGGCTCTCACTGGCGATCCGATAAAAGCGGGAGATCACAAAAAATCGAAAAGTGTTTTTGAGTTTGAGTCGGTACGTCTATTGAAAGCCATCGATCGATTGAATCATGGACTGGACTTAAACGAGAAATCTCTCCCCAACGAGCCCCTCGATCTGTTTGCCGGGGCGGCAGTAGACCCGCAATCAAAAAGTTGGTCGGGGTTGCAGAGACGCTTCGAGCGCAAATTACAAGCAGGGGCGCAATTTTTTCAAAGTCAGTTGATTACCGATTTCGATCGCCTCGATAAATTCATGGAGCAAATTGCTGTCGGGACGGATAAGCCCATTTTAGCTGGGATTTTTCTGCTTAAATCGGCAAAAAATGCGAAATTTATCAATCGCAACGTTCCCGGGGTCGATATTCCCCCAGAAATTATCGATCGCCTTGCCGCCGCAGAGAATCCATTACAAGAAGGAGTCAGAATTGCCGCCGAACAAGTGAAGTTCGCTCGAAATTTATGCCACGGCGTTCACTTAATGGCGGTTAAGCGGGAAGACTTAATTCCGAAAATTCTCGATCTCGCCGAAATCGATCCGGTAAACTAATGCGATCGCGGAATAAGCGAATCCCAAAGCAGCAATGATAGAAGACCGATCGCGCTTGTCGTCAAGCCGTGTCACAATGCTAAGATTTCTTATACAGGCCGAGCAATTCTGCCCGCTCGAGAATATGACCTTCCATGGCTGCTTCGAGTTGGGCTTTGGTCGTACCTTTGGGTAAAGCCAGTTCGGAATCGAGGGCGTAAAGCTTAAAAAAGTAGCGATGCGTGCCTCTGGGGGGACAGGGCCCGCCGTAATCGTTGCGACCCCAACTATTTTGACCCTGCGTCCCTGGGGCTGAACCTTCCTGAATTTCTCCTGCGGGTTGAAGATTCCAGATGAGCCAGTGATCCCAAGTCCCCATCGGTGCGTCCGGGTCATCGACGATGAGGGCTAGGGCGATCGTGCCTTCAGGGATATTATCGATCGTCAAAGGCGGGCTAATATCCTCACCCTGACAGGTGTATTGTTGGGGGATGGGGGCATTGTGAGCAAATGCGGGGCTTGCGAGTTTCATAATTTTCCCTCGGAAAGTTTATTTACATTTCAGCGATTTAGTAAACCTGTAATGCGGCAATTTCTCCGTCCCGTTTCGCCTCCCATGGGTGGATTAATTCTCCTGTTGCCGCCCTCTCCAATCTTAAATTGGGATTAGTTTGTACCAAACGTAGAAAGAAATCGCGATTCGCGTACCGAGACGCTTCGCGATCGCACCGTAAAGATGACGAAGCTGGAATGACCCATTAGGGATAAGACATCCTATTCTCTCTCCCCAGCCAAAAAATTGCCCAATATATAGTGTAAACAAAAATTTAAGAATTGTTCCACTGCCGTGATAAGATTTCCCTTGGCTCGAAACGAGCGATCGATTTGGACTGACCCCTAACTCAAAAACGTGAATCCGTCCGACCCCCCTCTCAACCCCCAAACAACAGACGAAACCCCTGAAGAATCCACCCCTAACCCTAGGGGAAATTCAATGACGGAGTATTACCAACTCAAACAAGATTTGTTGATTTGGACTCTCGCCATTACCGGCATTGTCTTTGTGGGTGTATGTTTGAACTATTCCCTCAATACTGCTCTGAACTATTTGCTCGGAGCCTGCGTGGGTGTCGTTTATCTGAGAATGCTGGCAAAGAACGTGGAACGATTGGGCGAAGGAGGAAATCGCATCAGTTCTAATCGTTTAGCTCTGTTTGCAGGATTAATTATTGTTGCCACCCAGTGGCAGCAACTGCATATCGTGCCTGTATTTTTAGGATTTCTCACCTATAAGGCTGCGATTATTGCCTACACTTTTCAAACAACTTTCTCAGAGTTTATGAAAAAGTAGCGCGATCGCAACGGCCCGATAGGAACGCGAGTAAACATTCTCCCGAGAAATCCTGTTGATGTTTTTAAGAAATTGGGGAAAGAACGCCCAATGGAACTTTTTGCTGGCTTGAAGGTTTTTACCTTTCTCCCTCTAGCATCCCTCGAAGTAGGCGAACATTTTTACTGGCATGTCGGTGGCTGGACGGTACACGGGCAAGTTTTTCTCACGTCTTGGTTCGTGATCGGCTTGTTAGTGATTGCTTCCTTAGCCGCGACCCGGAAGGTTCAGCGCGTTCCCGGTGGCACGCAGAACTTCATGGAATTTGCCCTAGAATTCGTGCGAGAACTCGCGAGAAACCAGCTTGGCGAAAAAGAATATCGACCTTGGGTTCCTTTCATTGGCACTCTGTTCCTATTCATTTTTGTCTCGAACTGGTCGGGCGCCCTTCTCCCTTGGAAACTCATTCACATTCCAGCCGGAGAACTAGCGGCTCCCACCAACGATATCAACACCACCGTTGCTTTGGCGCTGTTGACCTCGCTGGCTTACTTTTTCGCGGGATTTAGAAAGCGCGGTTTGAAATATTTTGCCAAATATATCGAACCCACGCCCATTCTCTTGCCCATCAATATTTTGGAAGATTTTACCAAGCCCCTCTCCCTGAGCTTCCGTCTTTTCGGAAACATTGTGGCAGATGAATTGGTGGTCGCGGTATTAGTCTTGTTGGTACCTCTATTCATTCCCTTGCCCGTTATGGTCTTGGGACTCTTTACGAGTGCCATCCAAGCTCTCGTTTTTGCCACCCTAGCGGCTGCTTACATTCACGAAGCACTGGAAGGCCACGGCGGCGAAGAGCATCACGAGTAAAACGTTTGTTTGACTCGCCAATCTTGCTTCTCAAAGAGCAAATATTCACCTGTTGTCATCGTTCAAAATCACTCAAAGGAAAAAAATCATGGATAATTTAATTCCTGCTGCCTCTGTTGTCGCTGCTGCTCTCGCTGTTGGTTTGGCTGCGATCGGCCCTGGAATCGGTCAAGGAACCTGTGCGGGTCAAGCGGTTGAAGGGATTGCGCGCCAACCCGAAGCTGAAGGTAAAATTCGCGGAACCTTGTTGTTGAGCTTGGCGTTCATGGAATCTCTCACCATTTATGGCTTGGTTGTTTCCTTGGTTCTGCTCTTCGCCAACCCCTTCTCGTAATTAACGCCCCGATCGCGGGACAAAAAAGGTAGAGAGAAGATTATTTCATTGACTCTCTCTACCGCCCATCTAAAGAGAAAATTTGAGAATCTTCAACAATGATACATTGGAGTTTTTTATTGGCGGCAGAAGCGGCAGAAGCAGGAGGAATGTTTGACTTTGACGCAACATTGCCCTTAATGGCCTTGCAATTTGTAGTTCTAGTCATTGTTCTCGATAAAATCTTCTACAAGCCCTTGGGTCATGCCATTGACGAACGCGCCGAATACGTTCGCCAAAAAACCCAAGACTCAAAAGAACGCTTGGAAAAAGCCAACGCGATCGCCGCCCAATACGAACAAGAATTAGTAGACGTTCGCCGTCAATCCCAAGAAATTATTGCCGCGGCTCAAGCTGAAGCGCAAGAAGTTGTTGCCAAGCAAGTCCAAGCAGCTCAGCAAGAAGTCCAACAAGAACGAGAAACGGCAGCCCGAGAGATTGAAGCGCAAAAAGTACAAGCCTTCAGCACTCTCGAAGGAGATGTCGATGCCCTAAGCTGGCAAATTCTCGAGAAACTGCTGGGATCGGAATTGGCAAGATAGTCAAATTGTTATTTGTTATTTGTTATTTGTTGTTTGTTGTTTGTTGTTTGCTGTTTGTTATTTGTTGTTCGTTGTTCGTTGTTCGTTGTTCGTTATTTGTTCTTTAGCTCTCGCCTGTTATTGAAGAACCAATAACCAATAACCAATAACTAATAACCAATAACCAATAACCAATAACTAATAACCAATAACCAATAACTAATAACCAATAACCAATAACCCGTACAAAAGGAAAATAAAAACCGTGGGGACTGTATTTTATCTAGCCACTGAAGCCGAAGGTGGGTTCGGATTAAACTTCGACATTTTAGAAGCAAACATAATCAACCTTGCCCTACTTCTAGGAATCTTGGTTTACTATGGCGGTCAGGCCGTGGGAAAAATTCTCAACGAACGACGCGCTAAAATTGAAGCAGAAATCCAAGAAGCGGAAGGGCGCGCCGCCAAAGCCGCCTCTGAACTAGCAGGAGCGCAACAAAAATTGGCACAAGCCAAAGAAGAAGCCAAGCAAATTTTAGCCACCGCCGAGCAAACGGCACAACGGGCAAAAGAAGAAGTTTTGGCCAAGGGCAAGGCAGACGTCGAACGCCTGAAAGCCACCGCCGCCGCCGATGTCAGTTCCGAACAAGACAAAGCGATCGCGGAATTGCGCCAGCGCACCGTTACTCTTGCCCTCGAGCGGGTGGAAGGGCAACTCAAAGAGCGATTGGACGACTCAAAACAAGAGCGCCTCATCGATCGCTGTATCGGGCAATTAGGGGGATAACTCATGAAAGGATCTTTACTCAGCAGCTCAATTGCCGAACCTTACGCACAGGCTCTCATGTCTCTGGCGCGATCGCGGGATCTTGCCGATCGCTTTGGCGAAGATTTCCGCACCTTAGAGCAATTATTGGAAGAATCCCCGGAATTGCGGGATTTTATTATCAATCCCGTGATTGACGATGGAGACAAAAAAGCCGTTCTTCGCCGCGTTATGGGAGACGATACCGATCCCCAACTGATTAACTTTTTAATGTTGCTGGTGGATAAGCGGCGCATTGTTTTTCTCGAACAAGTTGTAGCTCAATACCTCGCACTATTACGAGAACTCAATCAAACCGTTTTAGCAGAAGTCACCAGCGCGCGGGAATTAAATGAAGGACAGCGTCGCGCCGTAGAAGATCGGGTGCGAACCGTTGCCAACGCCCGAGGGGTAGAACTAAAAACCCAAATCGACCCCGATATCATCGGTGGAGTCATTATCAAAGTCGGCTCTCAAGTCCTCGATGCCAGTTTGCGGGGTCAACTCCGTCGCATCGGCATGAGTTTGAGTGCTTAAAAATACCCATTACCCATTACCCATTACCCAAAACAAACTATGGTTGCTATCAGACCGGACGAAATCAGCAATATCATTCGCCAGCAAATCGAATCCTACGACCAAGATGTTCAAGTTTCCAACGTGGGAACGGTTCTCCAAGTTGGGGACGGTATTGCTCGGATTTATGGCTTAGAAAAAGTGATGGCGGGGGAACTCGTCGAATTTGAAGACGGTACCGTCGGGATTGCCCTGAACTTAGAAGAAGATAACGTCGGGGCGGTACTCATGGGTAGCGGTTTCGGCATCCAAGAAGGAAGCACCGTCAAAGCCACTGGAAAAATCGCCCAAATTCCCGTGGGAGAAGCCCTCATCGGTCGCGTCGTGGATGCGCTGGCTCGTCCCATCGATGGCAAAGGCGATATTCAAACCAACGACACCCGGTTGATCGAATCTCCGGCTCCCGGTATCGTCCAACGCCGTTCCGTCCACGAACCCATGCAAACCGGGATCACCGCGATTGACGCGATGATTCCCATCGGACGGGGACAGCGCGAATTAATCATCGGCGATCGCCAAACTGGAAAAACGGCGGTTGCGGTGGATACCATCCTCAACCAAGCGGAAGAAAACGTGATTTGCGTTTACGTCGCCGTGGGTCAAAAAGCCTCTACCGTGGCGCAAGTGGTGGGAGAACTGCAAGATCGCGGAGCCATGAGTTACACGGTTGTCGTTGCTGCCAACGCCAGCGACCCGGCAACCCTACAATATCTCGCGCCCTACACCGGAGCAACCATCGCCGAACACTTTATGTACCAAGGCAAAGCCACTTTGGTGATTTACGACGATCTCTCCAAACAGGCACAGGCTTATCGGCAAATGTCCTTACTCTTGCGTCGTCCTCCCGGTCGTGAAGCCTATCCCGGAGATGTCTTCTACGCTCACTCTCGCTTATTAGAGCGGGCGGCCAAACTCAGCGACGACTTGGGTGGCGGCAGCATGACCGCACTGCCTATCATTGAAACCCAAGCTGGAGACGTTTCCGCTTACAGTCCCACCAACGTGATTTCCATTACCGACGGTCAAATCTTCCTCTCTTCCGACTTGTTTAACGCGGGTTTCCGTCCGGCAATCAATGCAGGGATTTCTGTGTCCCGCGTGGGTTCTGCCGCACAAATCAAAGCCATGAAACAGGTGGCAGGGAAGTTAAAGCTGGAACTGGCACAGTTTGCGGAATTGGAAGCCTTTTCTCAGTTTGCTTCCGACTTGGATCCAGCAACCCAGGCACAATTAGCACGGGGTCAGCGCTTGCGGGAAGTTCTCAAACAGCCTCAGTATTCTCCCCTCGCGGTTTACGAACAAGTTGCCCTCGTTTATGCCGGGTTGAATGGGTACTTAGATGAGATTGAGGCAGATAAGATCGTTGCCTTTACCCAAGGTTTCCGGGAATATCTGAAAACCAGCAAAGCCGACTTTGCTCAAGCGATCGCCTCGGAGAAAAAACTCACCGATACTGGTGAAAGCATGCTCAAAGACGCGATCGCCGAGTACAAGAAAACCTTTGCCGTCTCTGCTTAATTGTTAGGGAATGGGGAATGAGGAACAGGGCGAAGAGAAAAGAAAAAGGCACTTTTTTCCTTCTTCTTTGACCCTTCCCCGATTGATTCCCATTACCCATTACCCATTACCCATTACCAAAAACCATGCCTAATCTCAAAGCAATTCGCGATCGCATTAAGTCGGTCAAAAATACGCGCAAAATTACCGAAGCCATGCGCCTCGTGGCAGCTGCTAAGGTGCGTCGCGCTCAAGAACAAGTTACCGCAACCCGTCCCTTTGCCGATTGTTTGGCACAAGTTCTCTATGGCTTGCAAAATCGTCTGCAATTTGAAGATGTGGATCTGCCCTTACTCAAACAACGCCCGGTGAAAACCGTAGGGCTTTTAGTGGTCTCCGGCGATCGCGGTCTCTGCGGCGGTTATAATACCAATGCCATTAAAAAAGTAGAAGAGCGGATTCAAGAATTAAAACAAGAAGGCATCAACTATAAGTTAATTTTAGTCGGTAGAAAAGCCAGCCAATATTACGAGCGCCGACAAGCTCCCATGACACAAACCTATACGGGACTCAATCAAATTCCCACAGCCTCGGAAGCCTCAAAAATTGCTGACTATTTACTCTCTCTCTTTCTCTCGGAAAGTGTCGATCGCATCGAGCTAATTTATACAAAATTCGTTTCTTTGATTAGCTCGCGTCCCGTGGTTCAAACTCTCTTACCTTTATCGCTGCAAGGCTTAGAGCATCCCGATGATGAAATTTTCCACTTGACGACGGCGGGTGGTTCCTTTAGCGTCGAACGAGAAAAGGTTTCTACTCCTTTGAGTTCTTTTCCCAGAGATATGATTTTCGAGCAAGATCCCGCCCAAATTTTAGATGCTCTCTTGCCCTTATATCTCAATAACCAACTGCTTCGCGCCCTCCAAGAGTCCGCAGCCAGCGAATTAGCGGCTCGCATGACGGCAATGAATAACGCCAGCGACAATGCGACAGAATTGGTAAAAACCTTGACTCGCTCCTACAACAAGGCCCGTCAAGCCGCCATCACTCAAGAGATTTTAGAGGTGGTAGCTGGTGCTAATGCACTATAAAAAAAGGCAAACTTGTCATATTTCGTAACACTTTATCTGAAGATATTCTCTCTTTTGATAAAGAAAATTCACTAATATGAAGCTATGAAGTAACGCCCGATGATTCCGGGCGTTTTTCGCAATCTATGTCTTCTGGTTTAAATCGGGAAAGTAATGAAATTCAACAAAGTTTTTCGCCAAATCTACGGGATCACCAAAAACGATCGCTTTTTAGTCTTTCTAAAAATCGTTGAAAGTTTGGTCTCTAAAGTGCTTTCTCTATTAATGGTCGGCGTGATTTTATGGGCAATTAGCGATCTGTGTATTTTGCTCGTCACCGATTTGTTGATCAAATCATCTCATTCTTTAAAAGAAGATATTTTTGATATTTTTGGTCTCTTTTTAAATATTTTAGTCGCTCTAGAAATTTTGGAGAATATCACGGCTTACTTAAAGAGGCACAGCATTCAACTCGAATTAGTGATCGTGACTTCTCTGATTGCGGTTGCTCGGAAAATTATTATTTTTGATTTAGAAACCAAGTCTTCTAGCGATCTTATTGCGATTTCGATCGCGGTTTTCATGCTTTCTATTAGTTATTTTATCGTTCGCAGCCGACAAAAAGATAATGAGTAAAAGAAATGAGCGAGGAACGAGTTTAAAATTATAGTTAACATTGGTTTGGGACTTGTATTATGTCTTACAGCAAATTCGATCTCCCTCGAGTCCAGCAGGATCTCGGTCTGACGATTCACGAAACTACTGGTGTGACACGACTAAAATAGTGCAGCGATCGCGCTTGTTTTCAAAGCTTTCTCTGCCATCTCTTCAATTTTGAGATAGAGACTGTCTGGAATATTTTGCAAAACGAGAGATTGCATCAGACTTAAAATTCATTAAAATTAATCGAGTAACATGAAAATCATAACACAATTTCAAAAACTGCGATCGCTCTCTTCCCGATTTTGTTGTAACTCTTGGAGTTGTGCGATCGCCATGACCCAACTACTCCGAGTCGGAGCGATCGCTTTTAAAGTTGAGACAATAGCCGATCGTATTCTGCATGAGAACCTACCCAAAACCAGACGATCGCTCCCTCATGTAATTGACCAATTGCTCTATAGTTTTTGCTAATTCGAGCAGAATAGATCGGTAATGTTGGATGCACCTTTTTAAAGCGCAAACTGGGATGATTGGGATCTTTCTTAAACTGGCGATATGCTGTGCGGGTTTGCTCTTGAATGCGTTCGGGTAAATCTGCAAATAATTTCCTAAATTGTTCCGTGGTTACTGACTTCACAACGTTTCTGGATCGAGTTCTCTAGTTTTGCCAGCATGATATTCAACCATTGCTGTAGCAGCAAGTTGGGCAAGAATATCGGGAGAACGGGCAAATGTTTCATCCCAAAGTCTCTCGTCTTCCAGTTCTTCTAATATCATTGTTGCGATCGCATCTTGTTCGCGATCGGGTAAATTTTTTAATTGAGCGATCGCGCGATCGAGTAGGTCTGTCATAGAAACTTCTCTTTAGACTTTATCTTTTTAAACAGCAATATTCTCATTATAATAACATCCGCCTTTTCTAAAATAACCCCAATCGCGATCGCCTATCTTCTCAGGAGAAATCTCAAAACTGCGATCGCTATCAATTTTTGTGTTCTTCAATGGGTTTAATTTTTTCTCTAAAAATAGCTTCGACTTCTTCTTGTGACATCTCAACAGGAGAAGGATATTTTTGACCATTACTCCGGCTCATCAAAACCTTTAAGGCTTCGTGAAATGCTTCATCATCATTGCGATGAACTTTAATATATTCTTTTAATTCAGAGTTACTTAAAGTAGTAATATCTCGCGTCATGGTAAAAACCTCCATTCTCCAGTATCATCAATAACTATTGCGTATTCATCTGACAATCCAGCCTGAATATATACAGTATGAAGTTATAAGATTTTCTCCAAAAACTGTTTGGCGCGATCGCTTTTCGGACGGCTAAAAAACTCATCGGGAGGTGCATCTTCAGCAATGACTCCTTTATCGAGAAAGAGAATGCGATCGGCAACTTCTCGCGCAAACCCCATTTCGTGGGTCACAACTGCCATAGTCATCCCGCTTTCAGTCACCCCCTTCATCACGTCGAGAACTTCCTTGACCATTTCCGGATCGAGGGCTGAAGTGGGTTCGTCAAATAACATGATATCCGGTTCCATGGCCAAAGCGCGAGCGATCGCGACCCGTTGTTTCTGTCCTCCCGAGAGCCTGGACGGATAAACATTTGCCTTTTCTGCTAATCCCACTCGGGACAATAATTCTGATGCTTTGTGACGTGCTGTTTCTTCAGACATCTGTTTGACTCTCATGGGGGCGTACATAATATTTCGCAATGCCGTCATGTGAGGAAAGAGATGAAAATGTTGAAAGACCATACCCACATTTTGGCGCATTTTCATCACATTGGTTCGGGGATTGGTCATTTCAACCCCATTAATATAAATTGTTCCCGATGTCGGTTTTTCTAACAAATTCAGACAGCGTAAAAATGTAGATTTGCCCGAACCCGAAGGACCGATCGTTGCCACCACTTCTCCTTTAGCAATCTCCGTAGAAATCTCTTTCAAGACCTCTAAACTGCCAAAAGATTTGACCAAGCGATCGACTCGAATGGCAACATTATTGTTATCTGTCATAATTTCTCCTCATTGCGAACTGTGAATTGAGATTAGCTACTGCGACGCAGGCGACTTTCCAGTATTGTTGAACTTACGGTGAGAACCATAACCATAAGATAGTAGATAACCGCCACGAGTAACAAAGGTTCAAAGTAAACATATTTTTCTGCCCCAACAATTTGAGCGCGACGCAAGAGATCTTGCGCGCCAATTGTAGAGACTAGGGCTGAATCTTTTAAGAGCGCGATCGATTCATTGACCAAAGCTGGCAAAATATTCTTAATGGCTTGGGGTAAAATAATATCTAGCATCATGGGTCGGTAGGTCACGCCTAGGGACATCGCTGCCTCCGTTTGTCCCTTATCGATCGCTAAAATTCCCGCCCGAATCACTTCCGAAACATAAGCTCCCGAATTGAGAGAAAAGGTAATGACCCCGGCTTCAAACCCGGAAATATCATAACCCGTCAATTGGGGCGTGGCAAAATAAATCAGAGATAACTGAACCAGTAGGGGCGTTCCTCGAAAAATCGAAGTATAGGCTTGGGCAAACCAATAGAGCGGCTTGATACTGGAAATTTTACACAGCGAGAGTATCGTTCCCCACAAAAAACCAAAGATTGCCGAGAGCAGCGTGAATTTTAGAGTAACAAAAATCCCTGTTAGAATAAAGGGAATAGAAGGTACAATTCTCCCAAAATCTAGGTCGAATGCCGCTAAATGGTAGTGAGAAAGAAAAGTGGGAATTTCGAGATTCATAGTTTTTTTGATTTTGAATTATTCTGCACTATTTTCTTGTTGTTCGTAGTAATCTTCAAACCATTTTTTGACCAATTTTTCCAATTCTCCATTCTCTTTCATTTTTTGGAGGACTGCTTCAAATTTATCGACCAATTCGGAATCTTTGGGAAAAGCGATCGCAGATCCGGATAATTCTCCACTCTCTTCAATGTTGGTAAAAACGAGATCGGGATTTGTGTTGATATACCCTTTGGCAACAGTATCTTCAATAATCGCCGCATCGATGCGTCCGGCTTTCACTTCTTGGATCAAATCACTAATTTTATTGCGAGGTTCGAGGGTAATATTGCCAATTTCTTCCGCTTTTATTTTGGCTTCCTCTTGTTGAGTCGTTCCTAATTGAACGCCAATTTTTTTCCCTACAAGGTCTTGATAACTCTTATAGTCCGAACCTTCCATCGCAACAATTGTATTTTTAGCATCATAATAAATACTAGAAAAATCAACACTTTGCTTGCGTTCTTCTGTTGGAGTCATTCCCGACATGGCAAAATCAACCCGTTTGGATTGTAAAGCCGGGATAATTCCGCTAAAATCCATATCTCGAACTTCGAGTTCGTAACCTAACTCATCGGTGATATATTGGGCAATATCGATATCAAAACCAATGGGTTCTCCTTCACCCTTAGCCGTTTCGTAGAACTCGTAAGGAGGATAGTCGGCAGATGTTGCCATCACCAACTTTTGTACCTCGCTCCCCCCCTCTTCAGCGCCGCCGCATCCCGCGATCGCTCCCAGAGAAGTTGCCAGTGTTAAGATCAAAATTAATGCTCTGCGTTTCATGATTCGCGATTGATGAGTGATCCCAAGCCATCAATTTACCAAAAAAGCCTCGCCCTTTAGGTATTCAATTTTGTAATTATTGGTGAATGTTGCTCTCAAAAAAATCCCGAGCCTCGAGCTCGGGAAAAAAATTTAAGGGAAAGAGCTTTAATACACTTCCACGTGCCAGCGATGAGCCTTTTTCAACTCCTTGCGCTTCGCATCCCAGTCCATGCCAATTTTTTCTGCTTCTTGGGTGAAGGTTTCCGCGATCGGCGGCTCCATTCCTTTTAAACCGCACATATAAACGTGAGTGTTGGGTTTTTGAATCATGTCGAAGATTTCTCCCGCATATTCGCTCACCCGGCTTTGCACGTACATTTTACCACCCTCCGCATTTTTCTGTTCGCGGCTGACAGCATAAGTTAGGCGGAAATTGTCGGGATACTGGGCGGCTAACTCTTCTAACTCCTCTTTATAGAGAATATTCGCCGAATAGGGAATGCCGAAAATTAACCAAGCCAGCCCTTTAAACTTATAATCTTCGTGTTGTTCTTTAAACATTCGCCATAAGAACGCCCGGAAAGGCGCAATTCCCGTTCCCGTTGCCAGCATGATAATGGTGGCATTTTCATCATCGGGTAAGAGCATTTCCTTCCCGACGGGCCCGGTAATGGCAACATCGGTTCCAACTTCTAGGTTGCACAAGTGAGTCGAACAAACCCCGTAAACGGTTTCCCCGGTTTCCGGATGCTGGTACTCGAGTTGGCGCACGCAGAGGGATACGCTTTTATCGTCTACATCGTCCCCGTGACGGGTTGAAGCAATGGAGTAGAGGCGCAATTTGTGTGCTTTTCCCTTATCATCGGTTCCCGGTGGAATGATGCCAATACTTTGACCTTCCAAATAGCGCAGATCGCCGCCGGAAATATCAAATTTCAGGTGACGAACCGTACCCGTTCCACCTTCGCGAACCAATTCCGTGTTTTCGGTGCACTTGCCAATATAGGGCGTTTTGGGCTTGTAGATATTGATGGGAATATCAACTTTGGCCTTAGCTTGAGTCATAGGTTTTTGATTGGGCGTTGCAGGTGTAGTTTGGGCAGCCGAATGAACTCCTGCCAGAGTTTCAGAAGTTAAAGGCTTGATACTGAGAATTTTGCCTCCCAGTTGAGCAATTCGCCGCATTTCGTCTTGCATCCGGTCGTAAGACACGGTAAGGAAGACCTTTCCACTCTGGCGAACGGCATAATTCAGCCGAGCATCCGAGGCCAGACCTTCGACCTCGTAGACAAATTTGCGGTTTCGAGATTCGTACATTCGCTTTAATATCTCCCAACTTCGCGAACAAAATATTATCCTTGACCAAAACGACTTTTGCCTTCTAGGATTGCCTCCTTGGAGAGCCAAGCGCTTTTCGTCGGTAATATTCAGCCTAGCATTGCCAGAACCCCGTACAATACTTTGGCAGTTGGGAGCGATCGCGATCGAAGTCAACTTCGGATCGCGCCACTAGAATCGTCGAAACGCACAAACCGAACGTCTCGGCTGACTTTGGACATCCACCTCCAAAATAATCTCTTTGAAAACACAAGACTGTTAAGCTGACATCTTTTTTACTTTTTCTTTAACAAAAATGACCGCGCTACCTTAGCATAAGAACTGGGTAAGCTGTTTGCATTCCGGTGCGACCTTGTGGAGTATCCCCCGTTCTGGTACGATCCACTTTAAGTTTCTAGTATAAATACCTACTAGATTGGGATCTAGGTTTAACCTTCGCGTTCGACCGATCGCTCGTCCTCCCCAAAGAAGGACAGCGAGAGGGAATCGGAGAACGATTAAAGGAATCTTCGAGACGAGCCAGACGGAAAAATCCCTAGGTTCACCGATCCAGTTTGCTTGATTGTTAAAAAATTGTTTTGTAGAAGAGGGAAGGTATGATCGCACAATCGGATCGTGTGGTTCTCATTGGAGTCGCTGGAGACTCGGGATGCGGGAAATCAACCTTTTTACGCCGTTTGACCGATTTATTTGGCGAAGAGTTTATGACAGTGATCTGTTTGGATGACTATCACAGTCTCGATCGCAAGGGCAGAAAAGCGGCGGGGGTAACGGCTTTAAATCCCAAGGCCAATAATTTTGACTTGATGTACGAGCAAATTAAGGCTCTTAAAGAAGGGAATGGCATTGATAAGCCCATTTATAACCACGAAACGGGCGAACTCGACCCTCCCGAGCGGGTCGAACCCAATAAAGTGATCGTGATTGAAGGTTTGCATCCCCTCTACGACGAACGGGTTCGCGGATTAATCGATTTTGGGGTTTATCTCGATATTAGCGATGAGGTAAAAATTAACTGGAAAATCCAGAGGGATATGGCAGAACGGGGTCATACCTACGAAGACGTTCTCGCTTCGATCAATGCCAGAAAACCCGATTTTAAGGCCTATATCGAGCCGCAGAAGGAATTTGCCGATGTGGTGATTCAGGTTTTACCCACCAAGTTAATCGAAGATAAGGAAAGTAAATACCTGCGGGTTCGCTTGGTGCAAAAAGAAGAGATTTCCCATTTCGAGCCCGTTTACTTATTCGATGAAGGGTCTACCATTGACTGGCGGCCTTGCGGGCGCAAGTTGACTTGTACTTATCCCGGCATTAAAATGTACTACGGCCCTGATAGCTTTATGGGCAATGAAGTCTCTCTCCTCGAGGTAGACGGTCAATTCGATAATCTCGAAGAAATGATTTATGTTGAAAGTCATTTGAGCAATACTTCAACACGCTACTATGGGGAAATGACCGAATTGTTACTCAAGCACAAAGATTATCCGGGTTCTAATAACGGCACCGGACTTTTCCAAGTGTTGGTGGGGCTGAAGATGCGGGAAGCTTACGAACGCTTGACTCGTCCCGAAGCCGAAACCAAGATGGTGGCAGCAGCAGTCTAGTCCGCCAAATAATGCTAAAGTTGAGGCGCAAGGCGATCGCGCCTCAGTTTTTTTTTGGCATGAGTAATCGGCGCTCGGTACAATCGTCTAAAGTGTGGGATAGGTAATTGTCAATAACCCACCGCTAAATCCTTTGGATTATAGCGGGGGCTTGAAAAAGTCCATAGTTGACCAGCCTAAGCTCTTTTGAGCTACGTTTTTTAAGCCATCACACCCTCAAATGCGTTGCTAGTTTGTCGCCCTGTGGTCAATAGTTAAACATTTTAGTTGGGTTAAGAAAGTGCTATTGATGTCAAAAACTTAAAAAACATTGGCGAAGCGAACTTTACCCTGTCTTGGTGCGCGTTCCCTCTTGGTCGATTGGATATGGCGAGGAGACCTCGCCATCCCTCGACCGCTAGGCGAATGCGATTCGCCGGGGTCGCACCGCTAGCAATAGGAGTTAACTCATGCGAGTTTTTGTATTGGATAAAAACAAGAAACCATTAAATTCAACTCATCCAGCCAGAGCCAGAAAATTACTAAAAAATGGACGAGCTAAAATGTTTAAGCGGTTTCCATTCACAATCATTCTACCAGATGTAGAGGGAGGAGAAACTAACAATTGTCAGTTAAAGATTGACCCCGGTTCGAGAACAACAGGATTAGCAATCGTCCAAGGAAATCGAGTGATTTGGGGAGCAGAATTAACTCATCGCGGTCAACAAATTCGTGACGCTTTAACCTCAAGAAGACAGTTAAGACGTTCTCGGAGAAGCCGAAAGACTCGGTACAGAAAACCCCGTTTTCTTAATCGAAAACGTCCTGAAGGTTGGCTTGCTCCCAGTTTAATGTCGCGAGTTCACAACATCATTACTTGGGTCAATCGACTCAGTAAGGTTTGTCCCATATCGGGTATTTCTCAAGAGTTGGTGCGGTTTGATACTCAAGCACTTCAAAATCCTGAAATCTCTGGTGCTGAATACCAACAAGGAGAATTGTTCGGGTATGAAGTGCGAGAATATTTGCTGGAAAAGTGGAATAGAAAATGCGCTTACTGTGGTGTAGAAAATGTTCCCTTAGAAGTCGAGCATATTCACCCCAAATCCAAAGGGGGAAGTAATCGAGTTAGTAATTTGACTCTGGCTTGCAGACCATGTAATCAACTCAAAGGCAATCAAGAAATCGAGCAGTTTTTGTCGGGTAAGCCAAGCATTCTGAAACGAATTCTCGGACAGGCATCCCCCCTAACCCCCCTTTCAAAGGGGGGAAAAGAAGGGGGGATGGCAGCAGTCAATTCTACTCGCTGGCGATTGTATGAGGAACTCAAAAAGACTGGCTTACCTATTGAGACTGGAACGGGTGGATTAACCAAGTTTAATCGCACTCGACAGAATCTTTCTAAGACTCACTGGTTAGATGCTGCTTGTGTTGGGAAGTCAACCCCAGAGCAGTTAATTATTGAGGTCAAAAACCCGCTTTTGATTGCAGCCAAAGGACACGGAACGAGGCAAATGTGCAGAACCAATAAATATGGTTTTCCGACTCGTTATGTTCCTCGCCAAAAGCAAGTTAAAGGCTTTCAAACGGGTGACATTGTTAAAGCGATTGTCACCAAAGGAAAGAAAATCGGAACTTATTCTGGACGAGTCGCAGTTCGCTCAACAGGAAATTTCAATATTTCAACAAAAGCCGGATTGGTTCAAGGAATCAGTCACAAATATTGCAGTCCAATTCATCAAAAGGATGGTTATGCGTACACCTATTGATTTGTATATTTTAGAGGCATTGAGCCTCCAAAATATACGCCCCGTTTCCTCCCAACACCAATCCTTTGGATATGGTGTGGGTCTCCACGGGGGTTTCTGATGAAAATTTGGTCGATTAGCTTTATTTTGCTGTTTGGGAGTGTCGAACTCTATCAATGGTTAAGAATGATGCAAATCCCACTACTTGTTTATATCGGTTTGGGGATTTTGTTAGCGATCGCTTCTAATG
>JBFRWJ010000105.1:0-8638 GCA_051439525.1 Spirulina sp.
GTCTAATTGTTGTTATTGATGCCGATACAAAAACCGTTCAAAATCGATTTAATGAATTAGATGAAATGCTCGATCGCAATTCCTTAAAAAAAAGACAAAGCGATGAAAAAATAGCAATCTTTATCCCCAAACACAATATTGAAACTTGGATACATTATCTCCAAGGAGAAATCGTTGACGAAGACACAATTTATGCAAAACTCTCGGAAGAAAGCGAATGCAAACCTTGTATAGAAGAGTTAACCAATCAATGTTCTTCCGGACTCGATGAAACCGCACCACCTTCCTTAAAAATAGCTTGTCAAGAATGGCAGAGAATTTTACCGCCAAGCTGAATTTTTTGGGATTGATTTGGGTATAATAGTAAAGAGCGTATTTGGAGAGCAAACACGATTTATACGCCCCCTTTAGCTCGCCTGATCGAGCAACTGCAAAAACTGCCCGGAGTCGGACCGAAAACCGCCCAACGACTTGCCCTGCACATCCTGAAACGTCCCGAAGACGACGTGCAAGCACTGGCACAAGCCCTCGTGGATGCGAAAAAACAAGTCGGGTTTTGTCGGGTGTGCTTTCATTTATCCGCCGAACCCGTATGCGCCATCTGTCGCGATCGCAACCGCGATAAGTCGACCATTTGCGTCGTCGCCGACTCCCGGGACGTCATCGCCATCGAAAAAACCCGAGAATATCGCGGAACTTATCACGTCTTGGGGGGAGTCATTTCACCCATGGACGGGATCGGTCCCGATCTGCTCAATATTCAGCCCTTAGTACGGCGAGCGAGTCAACCGGACGTGCAAGAAACCATTCTCGCCATTAGTCCCAGCGTTGAAGGGGAAACGACAACCTTATACATTGCTCAGCTTTTAAGACCCTTCGTGAGAGTGACTCAGATCGCCTTCGGCCTGCCCATGGGAGGAGATTTAGAATATGCTGACGAAGTTACCTTGGCTCGCGCTCTGGAAGGACGGCGAGAGTTGCTCTAATTGGTTATGGGGGAAAAGCAAGTCGTGAAGAAATTACTCGCAAGTCGATTTGCCGGGGGAATGCTCGGAAGCGCGATCGCCGGGGAACTCCCTCCCACCTTTGCCCCTTGGCAAAAGATTCAGAACTGCGCGATCGCCACCCTCGTCCAGACGGGAAAATTAACCGCATCCGATTGGTTCGAGGAAATCGAAGGAGAGCATCCCTCCCTGTTAGAGTATCGGCAAACGGGAAGGAGGAGCGAAGTCGCCGCCACGATTTTACCCGCGATTCTCTTTTTTCACGACCTTCCCGCATCCTTAGCCTCCGAACTCACTGCCATCGCTTCCCTCTGGCTGCATCCCGAAGAACCCCTTGAAGAAATATTACTGTGGGGAGAGGCGATCGCCCTCATCTTACAAGAGCGCGCCAAAACCTCCCAATTCCTGCTTCAGCTTGCCCGGCATCGCCCCAGCGCCTCGAATCTCCTCAACGCCCTGCAAGAAGCCATCGATCGCGGATTCAGCCTGCATCAAACCCGAAGAATATTAAGCGATCGCCACCGATCTCCCTCGGACATCGCCCTCGCCTTGTACTGTTTTAGTTTTACCCCTGAAGACCCGTCCCTCTGCTGGCATCGCGCCCGCCAACTCTCTCAACACGCCCCCCTGACTCCCCGGCTAACCGGAGCGATCGCGGGTCTCTACAATGGCAGCATCGGTTGTCCCGCCTCTTGGCGCTTGTCGCCCCACAGCCGCCCCAGTTTAGAGCGATCGCAATTATTATTTGCCGCTTGGTGTGGATGCGATGCCCCCGATCGCCTGACTCGGACTGCCATTGGCGCGGCAGGCACCCTACAGCCGCGAAAAGGTTTTGCTACCATTAGTCAGCGTCAATCTTCCTCTCCCTCCCCCTCAACAAAATAATGCCATCTTAATTTATTTTAAGATATGCAAAATTTTCCTTGAAGATTTCCCACAAAAGAAAATCGATTGGGTTGATTTAGTGGGAAACTAAAGTTTTTATCGCCCTCACTCACGCACAAGCATCATGAAAGCATTCCAATCCTTAGCCCAACGCCTCCTCGCTTGGCGCAGTCGCGCCCGCTCTTCCCCGCCCTTGGCAGAAAGCGAACCGGTGAAGAAACGACAACTCCCGCGAGGGGAAACCCGCCAAACCATTCCCCAACCCGTGATGTTGATTTTTGCGATCGTCTCCCTCACCAGCGCCGTCGGTTATCGCTTCTACAACCAGCCCCGCCTCAGAGAAGGTACGATCGCGCCGAAAACGATTTGGGCAACCCAAGACGCAACGGTCATCGATAAAGAGCTCACGGAAGAAAAGCGCAAAGCCGTCCAAACAGGTTTGGTACAAGTGCTAACCATCGATACAGCAATTACCCAAAAAATTCGCAACGACTTGGATAATTTTGTAGTCCGCGTGGAACAAATGCGGCAAATGGCCGGGCCGCTCCCCTTTGTAGAAGATCGTATCTTATCTTTACCCACCCAGCGCTATCTCCGCAGTAGCAGCCCGGAAGAATGGCAAGGACTCGCAGATACTTTAAAAAAATCCTTTCAAATTGGTATTTTTCCCCTCCCCTCCGAAGATCTCGAGGGAGAGAATTCAGCCCTAGAGGAAGAAGCGAGAGAACAACCCGCGCCAGTCACCCCTTCAGAAATCATCGCTCCTATTTCTCGTTCCCAGAACAGCGATAGCTCGGAAAATTCTAACCTTGCCTATCAACAAGCGCTCATTGAATTAACCGCCTTCGGTCGTCAAGAGAGCCCGCAAGCCCTGGAAGTTCTACTCGATCGCATTTACCTCATGCGCGAGGGTTACGCCCGGGCGCGAGGAGAATTTGTCAACCCAGAAGGCACCCAGAGCTTGGAAAACTACCAGCGCACTCTCCTCAATCTGCGCGACGAGACTTGGGAACGCACGAAACACGGCATCGCGACTGCACTCGATCGCATCCTCGCGCAAGGCATTGTTGCCGGAATGCCCAAAAACTTGCAAAAAAATGCCGTGAAAATGCAATTGCGATCGCAAATTCCCGCCCTCACCGTCCCCCTAGCAACGGAACTCATTACCGGGATCTTGAAACCCAATTTAGTCGAAGATGCCGAACAAACCAAACTCCTCGCCGAACAAGCGGCCGAAAAGGTAGAACCCATCGTCTATGAAGTTCGCCAAGGGGAAACCATTGTCAAAGCCGGAGAAGAGATCGATCGCCGTACCTTTGTGGTTTTAGACAACTTTAAGGAAAGTCGTCGGGGCATTGATTGGCAGGGGCTGATCGGGACGGGCATGATGGTTACGGGTTCGATCGCCTTATTCATCCTAGTTAAGCGCCGTGCCAATGTGAGATTGCGCTGTCGCGATCGCATTCTGTTGTGCCTGTTGAGCATCAGCACCCCTTTACTCATCGATGTCGGGCAAAATAATTTAGCGGGGCTGGGACTGTTAACCAGTAGTTTTTATCATCCGGCCCTCGCCGTCTCCCAAGCGATCTTGTTAACGGGATTATCGGCGTTTAGTGCCATTGCGGGGGGAAGCGCCGCCATCTTTCCTTGGGAATCCCTCTTTGCCGGCACGGCAGGAGCCCTGTTAACGTCCTTAGTGTCCGGACGCTTGCGCTCTCGAGAAGAACTGGCCCTATTGAGTGGCGGCGTCGGACTGATTCAAGGCAGCGTTTACCTCTGCATCACCCTCATCAGCAGTTCCACGGCAGCGGCGATCTGGTCGGTGATCTTGCCCCAAGCCGCCCTATTCGGGGTGTTCGGCATGGCTTGGTGTACTGTTGCCTTGGGGGTTTCTCCTTATTTGGAGCGGGTTTTCGATTTGGTGACCCCCATTCGCCTCGCGGAATTGTCCAATCCCAACCGCCCCCTGCTCAAGCGTTTGGCCTTGGAAACCCCCGGCACGTTTCAACATACCCTCTTCGTCGCCTCCCTCGCCGAAGCCGCCGCCCGAGAGCTACACTGCAATGTCGAGTTGGTGCGCGCCGGAACGCTTTACCACGATATCGGCAAAATGCACGATCCCTTGGGATTTATTGAAAACCAAATGGGGGGCCCTAACAAACACGATGCCATTAACGATCCTTGGAAGAGTGCGGAGATCATTAAAAAGCACGTTTCCGAAGGGTTAGTGATGGCCCGCAAATACAACCTTCCCCAAGCCATTCGCAATTTTATTCCCGAGCATCAGGGAACGATTTTGATTTCCTACTTTTATTTTCAAGCCAAACAGCGATCGCAGTCGGAGGGATTTGCACTCAAGGATGAGGATTTTCGCTACGACGGCCCCATTCCCCAATCTCGGGAAACCGGGATCGTCATGCTGGCAGATGCCTGCGAAGCGGCCTTGCGATCGCTCAAAGATGCCACCCCCGAGATGGCCCTTAATACCATCAAGAAGATTTTCCGAGCGCGATGGCAGGACAATCAACTGATACACTCCGGTTTGAAATGGGAAGAACTCCGCACGATCGCGGAAGTTTTCGTGCGGGTTTGGCAGCAGTCCAATCACCAGCGCATTGCCTATCCCAAAGGGGCGCTCGATATCAAAGCCACTTCTCGTTCAATGCAAAATTCAAAATTATAAATTCAAAATCCATTCAACTGTCCGTGGCGATCGCGGCGATCGCGGCTTCCAAGGCGATCGCCACGTGAGTCCAATGAGTCCCCCCCTGACAGAAAACAATATAAGGTTCTCGCAAGGGCCCGTCCGCCGAAAACTCCGACGTACTGCCATCAATAAACGTGCCGCCAGCCATGACTAACTGGCTCTCATAGCCCGGCATTGCCGCCGGAACGGGGTCCAGATAAGACCCCACGGGAGACACCCCTTGCAGTGCCTTACAAAAGGCAATGAGGGTATCGGGAGAATCCAAGCGAACGGCTTGAATGGTATCGCGGCGAGACACGAACGGTTTAGGATTCACCTCATAGCCCAACTTATCAAAAACCGAGGCAATTAAATGACTGCCTTTCACCGCTTCTCCCACCATCTGCGGTGCTAAAAATAATCCTTGAAATAACAGGCGGTTTTGGTCGAAAGTTGTGCCGCCTTCTCTGCCAATTCCCGGGACGGTCAGGCGACAGGCTGCTAATTCCACTAACTCCTCACCGCCGGCAATATAACCCCCTCCCGTCGCCAAAGTTCCCCCCGGATTTTTAATCAAAGAACCCGCAATTAAATCCGCACCCACCGCCGTGGGTTCTCGTTCTTCGATAAATTCTCCATAACAATTATCGACCAAACAAATTGTCTCGGAATTTTGTTGCTTGACCAAACTAATAATGCGCTCGATTTCTGCGATCGATAGACTTTCCCGCCAAGAATAACCGCACGATCGCTGAATTAAAACCAGTTTGGTATTGTCCCAAATTGCCGTTTTTAAAGTCTCCCAATCAATTCCCCCTGCTTGGGTTAATTCCAACTGGCGATAACTGATGCCAAAATCCATTAAAGAACCTCGATCCCGTCCTCGCAATCCGATCGTCTCTTCTAACGTGTCGTAGGGTTGTCCCGCTACCGAGAGCATTTCATCCCCCGGACGCAGAACCCCGAATAACGCCGAGGCGATGGCGTGGGTTCCCGAGACAAATTGTACCCGCACCGCCGCCGCTTCCGCCCCCATCACCTCCGCAAAAACGCGATCGAGGGTTTCCCGTCCCAAATCCCCGTGACCGTAACCGCTGACCCCGGCAAAATGATGAACCCCCACCCGATGATGGCGAAAAGCCGTCAAAACCTTTTTCAGATTCTCTTTAACCCGCGCGTCAATGTCCCAAAATATCGGCGCGAGTTCTTTTTCGGCTTCTCTGAGGACTGTTAAATCTGTCATTATTCATTACTCGAAATTACCAATGCCAGACCTGTTCAAAGCGATCGCAAAGTTCGGCCACTTGTCCCAAAGGAATGATTTGAATGCCTTCGATAAACTTATCTTGAGGGAGACCGCGATCGCTCACGTCTTCTTCAACGGCATAAACAGCAATTCCTTTGGCAATCATGCTGGCTAAATCTCGATCTAATTCCGGCGGATTGGTCTGTTTCCACGACCCAAAATGCAAGCCGGATGCGTCTTGGTTATTCAGGACATAATTCACCGCATTCCCTCGCAATAATATCGTGATTTCTGCCCCCGAATTCTGAAAAATATGATTCAGCCAGAGAATGGTGTCGTCTTGTTCTTCAATGGTGCCGCGATAGGCCGATTCGACAATACTTAAAACTTTCATCAATGACCTCCTTTATCGCGTGGGGATGACGAGAGTGCCATCGCTATTTTGTACGGCTTCCAAAAAATCTTTGGGGGCTCCCCGACGGGGTCCTTCGATCCAATTGCCCGCACCGCGTTCGTCTACGCACAAGCCGCAATTGACCCAATCTAAGGTTACGCCTTTCTCGTCTGCTAGTTTAAAAAGTGCGGCAACCCAATCTTTCGTTAGCGGGTGATTTTCTTCTTCGATACTCGTTCCTTTGATGCCATTGGCATGAGGTTTCTGATCTTTCATGGTTAAATTGACCGCCCCTTCATAGGCAAAAACCGTCACATTATTCCCTTGACTTAACGCGCTTTGAATGATGCGCAATGCTGTCGTTGAATTCGCCGATTCGTACGGAGAATCCATGATTGCTAGTGCTAGTGTTTTTCCTGTCATTATTTTTCTGAGTTTAAAGGTTAAATGGTTTAGTGCCAGATGGTTTTGGTCTCACCTTGCAAACAGAGTTGCACGAGGCGATCCATATTGGCCGAATTGACTCCCTCGGTCAGTTCGTCGATCGCCCGTTCTTTGAGAGCAAAATCATCGGCTAAAATGGTAATACCCAACTTTTGCAGTTCGGCAAAGCCGTTGGAGTAGCGATCGCCTTTACGCGCGGGAATGACTCCATTTTGGACTAAAAATAAGGTCACGTCGTTTCCCCGAGATTGCATATCTTTAACAATCTGCTGCATCTTTTGCCAATCCCCGGAATCGTAGGGATCTCGAGATTCTAAAATCAAGTAATGAGTCATTCTTTTCCTTTGGAGGTTGGGGGCGATGGGGCTCGACTCGCGGGCCGCGATCGCCCAAAAAATAACATCGTTCTATCATCTCGCAAGCGATCGCCTTCCCCATCGAGGGGAAATTTCCGCCAAACCCCCATACAGTTTGCCGTTAACCGTTGCGATCGCGCGATCGCGTCTTTAAGAAAACTTTCCAATTTTTGCCGGGGATCGGCGCGATCGGTATCCTTTTTCCGGGAAAATCACCTCTCGTCCCAAACTTTTTTGCGATTTGACTTGACCGGAGGGACAATTCCGGAAACAATCGAGAACAGTACCTTTTTTATTTCCATAACATCTTTAAGAATGGGTTTCTCTTTTAGCCAAAACTGCGAGAATCCTCCGCTTCTAATCTTTGATTGAAGCGGAGATGAATCGCCACACGAATGTAGTAAAATTACAGTAGGCGGATCGAGAAGATGTAGCCGTGGTGGGCGAACTTCCCGCTCGGAGAAAAGGCTAGACACCACCTACCCAATTTCTGGTAGCCCCAATACCCCGCTGAACCGGAAAAGTGTTCATGGGTGGGAGACAAAGAGAATGCACCCTTGGGGAAGCCGAGGGTTTGCCTGGGTGAGAATAACTCTCACGGGAGTTAGGGCGGGGAAACTCAGCCAAACCTCCGGACGCTGTGTAAGTCCAATATCTCTCTTGTGGGGTCGTGGCAACGGTGGATGAAACAGGAAGCCGCGATTGAGGTCGAGGGATGCTGAGGTTTCCTCAGCATATCCAATCGACCTGTTGTAATCTTTGATTCAATCGGCGGTACTTCACAAATACAAATTTACCCGAGAATTGACTGAAAATTCTCGCTTGGGAATAACAGAGGTCTAGTTTTTTGTTTTGTCGAATTTTTAGGATACTGCATGACTGTTGCAACATCAAAGAAATTGCCTTGGGATTGGACGGTGATTATCTATATGGGATCCCTCCATCTCTTAGCATTGCTCGCTTTTCTGCCGGGAAATTTTAGTTGGAAGGCGGTCGGTCTGGCTTTAGTTCTCCATTGGATTACGGGAGGGTTGGGCATTACGTTAGGGTTCCACCGTCTCATCACCCATCGCAGCTTTGAGACTCCAAAATGGTTGGAGTATTTTTTTGCCTTCTGCGGTACCTTGGCTTGTCAGGGGGGCGTGATTGAATGGGTGGGATTGCACCGCATTCACCACAAACATTCCGATACGGCTGCGGATCCCCACGATTCCAATGCCGGATTTTGGTGGAGTCACATGGACTGGATGCTGCACCACATCCCTGCGGATGAGGATATCCCTCGCTACACGAAAGATATTGATGACCCGGTTTACCGCTTTTTAGATAAGTTTTTTGTTCCCATCCAAGTTGTTCTCGGTTTGCTTCTCTATTGGTGGGGAGGTTGGTCTTTTGTCGTTTGGGGGATTTTTGCCCGTTTGGTTATCGTCTTTCACTGTACTTGGTTTGTCAACAGTGCCACTCACATGTTTGGTTATCGAACTTTTGACTCTGATGATGCCTCTCGCAATTGCTGGTGGGTCGCTTTAGTGACTTACGGCGAAGGCTGGCATAACAATCATCACGCTTATCAGTATTCTGCTCGTCACGGTTTGAAGTGGTGGGAAATTGACCTTACTTGGA
>JBFRWJ010000106.1:0-8060 GCA_051439525.1 Spirulina sp.
ATCGAGACAGTCGAGGAAGGGCAATCCATCTTGTTGATAAAATTCCCAACAATTTTCCCCATCTAAAGCAATGGTCACCAACCAAGGTTCGTGGGAATGAGTGTGGTTGTCGCGGGAATGCGCGATCGCTTGCAAATGTCCGATTAAATCCTTCGCTGCTGCTTGGGGAGCCATCGCACCGTAAGTAAACCCGATCAAATCCGACAAGCGGTGATCCCGAAAGGCGATCGCTACATCTCCATAAGGAGTTTCCAAACGATAGGGACGATACAACACCTCGGGATTGTAGAGATTTCCCCTTTCATCCCGATGGAAAAAGCGATCGAGACTCCATCCCAACACCGCCTCATCGGAGCAGATCCACTTAAATCCCTCTCGCGCAATATAGGGAATAATATCCGGACTCACGGACTGTTCCGACGGCCACAATCCGCGCGGATTTCGGATAAAACGTTCTCGATAAATTTCCTTCGCTTTATGGAGATGACGGGGAATATCTTCAGGCCATTGAAAGCGGTTTTTCGGTAACTCCATATTCGGGATCGCCACCCGTCCCGCATGGGTATCCGCCAACAGGGGTAAAATGGGGTGAGTGTAGGGGGTTGTCGTCACCTCCAATTGTCCCTTTTCCTGCATTTCCCGATGCTTGGGGATAATGTTCCCTAAAATTTCTCGTTGCTTGCGATAAATTCCCTGCCGATCTTCTAAGGTAAAATCTTTTCCCTTTCGCAACCATCCAGCAATCTGGGGATCGTCCCAAAAGAGGGGATCGATCCACACTAAATTATGCCATGCCAGTAAATCCCCATAATCCCTCGCCTGCCAATTTTCCCAACACCAAGTCGTTCCTTTCTCTTGACGTTGGTGGTAAAGTTGCGCGTAACGGGGATGGGGATCGATGAGGGTGTGATGGTTGCCATCAAAAAAATGGTCGATGATAAATTGTTTTTGCTCGCGATGTAGTTGCGTTTCGGACGTTAAAGCGACTTCCAGATAGGGATCGATCGCAATCCCGGACACATAATCCTCGAGCTGCAAAATCAGAGAGGGAACGAGATTCACCGTTTGCTGAAGTTGGGGATACCTCTCCAAGATGAGAATCAAATCCAAATAATCCTTCGTCCCGTGCAATCGCACCCACGGTAGGCGGTATTCTCCCCCCGTCGATTTGTAGAGGGGTTGGTGTTGATGCCAGATAAACGCAATGTAGAGGGGATGAGACACGATCGCAAAGGAATAAATCGAATGAGGATAAACGTTACTATAACCCGATTACCCGTCTTTCAATCTAGATTTTCCTTTGGCGATCGCTAAACTTTACAAAACTTAGCTTAGATAACTTGTTCCACTTCCACGACTTCGGGAATTTTTTCCCGCAAGCGACGTTCGATCCCCATTTTTAGCGTCATGGTGGAACTGGGACAAGCACCGCAAGCACCTTGCAAGCGCAGTTTGACGATGGGTCCGTCAATATCCACCAATTCTACATTTCCCCCATCTGCCATCAGATAGGGACGCATTTCGTCAAGGACGGTCTCAACGTTTTCATCGGTTAATGCTAAGGTTGACATTTTGACCTCTTTCACATTGCCACAACTTCTTTTATCCTAACGCCAGAATTGTCCAAAAGTAAACTAGAATTTCTGCGATCGCCTCAGCCATTTTGCGAAGAAGATAAGCGATCGATTTTTATCTATCTTTGGGTATATTTTTAAAGCGGAGTACGATTAAAAATGAAAACGAGCTTGGGGTCTCTATCCGTGATTCTCACCATCCGACAGATTTTGAAGTTAATGCGAGTTCATCAATGGGTTAAGAACTTTTTTATTTTTAGTCCGGCTTTTTTTGGCGGTAAAATCTTCGCGCCTTGGGTCGTATTTAATCTCGCGATCGCTTTTATTTATTTTTCTCTGATGGCGAGTTGCATATATAATATTAACGACAATATCGATATTCCTCAAGATAGAATAAATCCGAAAAAATGCAAGCGTCCCCTGGCTTCTGGGGCGATTAGCAAGCAGCAGGCACGGATTATTTTACTGGTTTTATTTTCCTTAGCTTTGGCTTTGGGATTCTCGTTACCCCGGTTTGCCCTCTTGACGATACTGGGATATTTTAGCATGAATCTCCTCTATACGTTCAAATTAAAACATATTGCGATTATTGATATTTCCATCATTGCGATCGGTTTCTTATTGCGGGTCTCTTTGGGGGGCATTGTGGCCAATGTCCCTATTTCTCATTGGTTAATTATGCTGACGTTCCTCTTGGCCATGTTTCTCGGTTTGGCCAAACGTCGCGATGAATATTTAATTTATTTAGAAGGCAGCAATACGCGCAAATCGATTGAAGGATACAATCTGCAATTCATTGATGTTTCCATGATGCTCATGGTCTCGGTAACGGTGGTCACGTATATCATGTATACGGTTTCGGAAGAAGTCATCGCGCGTATCGGCAATGACAATGTTTATTTAACCACAATTTTTCCGGTTTTGGGGATTGTACGATATTTGCAACAGACGTTAGTCTTTACAAAAACTGGCTCCCCCACTAAAATCCTTTTAAGCGATCGCTTTCTACAACTTATAGTTTTAATGTGGCTGATTAGTTTTGGTGCATTATTATATCTTTAAAAGTATAGCTAAAAACGATGGCAAAACTGCAAGACGTTAAAAACTGGGGAAATTACCCTCGCCTGCGCGCTCGCGTCAGCGAACTGGAATTTATGGATGAGATTTCCCAATTTATCGATCGCCAAAACCATGTTACCATTCGGGGCAATGGTAGAGCCTATGGAGATGCTTCTTTAGGGGACAATATTTTTTCTACCCTCAAACTCGATAAGTTCTTAGAACTCGATGAAACGCGAGGAATTCTCGCGTGCCAAGCAGGAGTTATTTTGGCCGATATCCTCCAATTAATCGTTCCCAAAGGCTTCTTTCTTCCCGTGACTCCCGGCACTAAATTTATTACCGTAGGGGGAGCGATCGCGGCAGACGTACACGGGAAAAATCACCATAAGGAAGGCTGTTTTTCTCGCCATCTCATTTCTTTTCAATTAATCGGCGATCGCGGCGAACTCATCCCCTGTTCCCGATCGGAAAATCCCGATTTATTCTGGGCAACTGTAGGCGGAATGGGATTGACGGGATTGATTTATAGCGCTCGGTTTTATCTCAAGAGAATTGAAACGGCTTATATTCGTCAAGAAAGCATTAAAGCCCAGAATTTAGCCGAAGTCATGGACTTATTTGAAAACTCGCAAGATTGGACTTACAGTGTTGCTTGGTTAGATTGTCTCTCTCGGGGAGCAAAACAAGGGCGATCGCTCCTTTTACGAGGAGAACACGCCACTCGAGAAGAACTTCCTCCCTCCCGACAAAAACAACCCCTAACCCTGCCCGAAACACGAAAACTCAATATTCCCTTTACCTTTCCCAATTTTGTTTTAAATGGCTTCAGCGTCCAAGCCTTTAATACTCTATATTATCACAAACAATGGCAAAAGAAAAGTTTGAGTATTATTGATTGCGATCGTTATTTTTATCCCCTCGACGGCATTGAAAACTGGAATCGAATTTATGGCGATCGCGGTTTCGTACAATACCAATTCGTTCTCCCCAAAGCCAAAAGTAAAGCCGGACTGGAAGAAATCTTAAATCAAATCAGTGCTAGTAAAAAAGGCTCTTTTCTCACCGTATTAAAATTATTTGGCAAAGCTGACCCCGATGCTTGTTTGTCCTTCCCGATGGAAGGGTATACCTTAGCATTGGATTTTAAACTGCAACCCGGAATCTTTGAATTTCTCAATAAATTGGATCGAACTGTGTTAAAATACGGCGGACGCTTATATTTAGTGAAAGATGCGCGCATGAAAAGCGAAATCTTAAGCTATTATCCGCACTTACAACAATTTAAAGACCAAATCAATCGCAAATTCACCTCTCATCTTGCCGAACGCATTGGATTGTAAAAGGGACTATGAAAAGAGTTTTAATTTTAGGAGCAAAATCGGATATGGCTCGAGCGATCGCCCATCGTTTTGCGAAAGCCGGATACGATCTAGATCTAGCTGCACGAAACAGCAGGCTTTTAGATCCCTTGGTTAAAGATTTAACCATTCGTTACCATCAAGATGTTAAAGCCTTAGAATTTGATGCTTTGGATTTTAAGACTCATGGGGAATTTTATGAAAAATTAGCAGCAAAACCCGAAATTGTTATCTGTGTTTTTGGATACTTGGGCAACCCAGAAAGCGCTCAAAAAGACTTCCAAGAAACCCAAAAGATTATCCAAACCAATTATACGGGAGCTATCTCCATTTTGAATATTATCGCCAATGATTTCGAGCAGAAGCAACAGGGGACGATCGCGGGGATTTCCTCCGTTGCCGGCGATCGCGGCAGGCAAAGCAATTACATCTATGGCAGTGCCAAAGCTGCCTTTACTGCTTATTTAAGCGGGTTGAGAAATCGCTTGGCGAAATCGGGAGTCCATGTCATGACCGTAAAACCCGGTTACGTTGCCACTCAAATGACCGCAGAAATGGAACTCCCCAAACCGTTAACCGCTTCCCCAGAACAAGTTGCCGAAGCCATTTTTCAAGGCATTCGTAAGAAACAAAATGTGTTGTACGTCCTGTGGATGTGGCGATATATTATGTTCATTATTCGCAGTATTCCCGAATTGATTTTTAAGAAATTGAACCTTTGACATCTCCCCGCTTTAAAAAGACGGGGATTCTGTGGTTAATCCACCGAAAGCGGGCGGCGCTTTTAAAGGGCGGAAATGGTTCGCCCCCAGCACCTTGTTAAAACCCGTTGCGTTCGTGTTACTGAGCGATGCCGAAGTACGACCCTTGATTTTAATCAAGGGCTAACTCTCACTCTCTATTTTTAGGTTTAATTTTGCCCTAGCATGGATGTTCGCCTTTTTACCTCTATTACTGGCCGATCGCCAAGGCGATCGCCTCCCCAAACGGTTAATTTGGGTCGCTGCTATGTTTTTAACCAACGTCTTTCTGCTTCCGATACTATTTTGCTAACCAACGCTAACAATGCACTCTGAAAGACAATCTCTCAGAGAGGGCGTATCTACCAAAGCACGAAGAAAGATCCCCCGTGCGCCATTTAAGTCTCGATCCATCTTTAAGCCATCACTTCCTTTGATAACTTTTCGACCCCCTAAATTGGGAATGATTTCTCCGGTCCACGAAACGGTTTTGCTGGTATAGGCTTCATTCACATCCAATACCAATTTCCCAGCTTCTTTCGCTTTATGCTTCAAGAAACACTCAAAACGGTAATGAGACCATGACAGCATTTGTCTGACAGATTTTGCTCTTATCTTGCGTGAAGATTTGAGAATCATCTGAGAAACTTCAAAAGTGGGCAGCAAAATCACATCGAAATTATCCACTAAAAATCTGGCTACTTGATGATGTAATTCATCAACTAAATGGCGGATTTTTAAGCGGATTCGATTCGCTGCTTTTCTCATTCGCTGTTTCTTTTTCGACTTGGCTTTTGTCGAACGAGAAATCAAATCATCTAGGTGGTAACACAATCGCTGGATTCTACCGATATCATCAGAACCAATCCAGCCATAACTATTTTCCGACAAGAATGTCAGGAAGTTTCGGACTCCGGGGTCGAGGGCAACAACTCTACCTTGATTCTCGGTAACTGAGCGAAGCCGAAGTTCGGTTTTCTCTTGTTGCTCTTCTATTGAGAGACAAAGATAATAGCATCCTTGATGGATGACTATTCGACAATCTCCGTGTTCTTTAGGAAGATTCTCGGTATAGTCTAGCTCTCCTAAAGTTGTCCAATATATCCCTTTTTCTGTTACGGCAGAACTCGGAATATAACAGGATTGAACGGGTTTCTTCCTCGACCTGAATTTGACCTTTTGGATTTCTCCTGTCTCTTTGTATTTTTTCTTGGCTTCTCTTACGGCAATGCAGGCATCTCGAATGGCTATGGATTTGATTTGATAGGGGATAGACTTCGACCACTCTGGTAAACTCTTTAAGATTCCTCCTTTAATCTTTTTCCAGTTGGCTTGCGTTCCTTCTTGTTGCAAATACTCTACGGTTCTGTTATACACATAACGAGCCCTACATGGCATTGCGACAAGAATCCTCAGATCCCGAACCCCCTGTCTTTGAGAAAAAGGATTGGCGATCGCTGGGATGGATATCCCTCGTCATCGGCACTGTCGCCATTGTTTGGGGGTGTTTTGCCCATCCCGAGGTGGGGAATTTAACCGCAAGAGTAGCCTATTTTGGGGAATTGGTACGACGCGATCGCGTGACCGTTGCTTTTTGCGTGGATTTATTGCTATTTTGGATCTTTCAGGTTACGCTTGCAAGATCGCACCCCGCGATCGGCCGCGGCGTTGGTTGCATTTTCTCCCCTTTTGGGGAGCGATCGGGTGGATTCTTCTGGATTGAGTGGTTTGGGGAGAGTTATTGGTTGCCCTCGCTCGACATCAACCGGCAAGGTTACAAAGAAAAAAACTGTAGAAACATTGTGGGGAACGCCTCTACAGAGATCGGGGGTGTGTGCAAATAGTTTGCATTGCTATATTTTTAGAATAGGAATTTTTTCGAGGTTGTTCAATCTATAAACTTCATATAAAAATCACAGAAATCTAATATATTCCGAAGATCTGAGGTTAATATTTTGTCGAACGATACAGGCGATCTTAAAAAAAAACCCGCGATCGCGGGTTCTTGACTAGGTAATTTTCTCATCAACCTGTCATTTCCTCCTCTCTCTTCGGCAAAACTTCGGGACGCGAGATTGCCTCTACATCATGAGGTTTACTCTCCTCTGTTTTATGAGAAAAATATTGTCGATATAATTCGCAACTCACGGTAGCTTTATTTCCATCCAACTTAATCAATCCCATACTATATAACTTATAAGATGCGATCGGTTCTAACTCCACGGGAGCGATCGCGCTGACCACTTTCGCAAATTCCTTGTTTAATTCGGGTTCTTCTTGTAAATTGGCAGAATGACGGCGCAGGTGATGGGCATAAATGCCCGTCGTCGTTGCTGCTGTTTTCAACAATTGGGTGAGGGTTAACTTGTCCTGATGGAGATGGTAAAAGGCCACTTGGAGAAGTCCTGGATGTCCCCCGACTAGCGCCATGAGTTGTTGAGCCTGGATGCCATCGCTCCAATTCAAGCCATAGCGTCGAGCCAACTCTTGGACTTGCGTGAGATTGAAAGCCTTTAACGCGAGGGGCAATCCCACATTGAAGGGAGATTGGGTCAGGTGGAGGGGAACGTAAATTTCTGTCGAGTGAACCACCATAATGCGAAGATTTTCCCAAATCCGAGTCTTTTTCGCTTCCTCAAACCACGATCGCAACAAGGGCAAGAAATCTAGAGCCACTTGAGGATGCTCGAAAACTCGATTGACTTCATCAAACGCCAAAACCACCGGAGCGTTAATGCTTTCGAGAATATAATCTTGCATGTAAAGCGTACCGCTAATGCCACTGCCAATTTCCTCATCCCAATAGTCAGCCAATTTTGACTCGAGATCCAGTTGGCGGCTAACATTCGCACAAATCCAGCGTAAAAAGCGATCGAAGTCATTCAGCGTCCCGCGATCGATTTGCTGTAAGTTTAAATTAACCGTGCGATAATTTCGTTCTTTGGCATACTGCAAAACCCGAAGCAATAAGGATGTTTTTCCCATTTCTTGAGGTGCTTTAATCCGCACCAGAGCGCCTGGTTTGGTAATTTGTTCGTAAATTTGCGCTTCAACTCGGGGACGTTGGATATAATAATGAGAATCCAAGGGAAGCGGACCATTGGGATAAGGCGGGGAGGGAGTAGAAGAGAATCGATCCGGGCTGGCTGCTTTTTCTGTTGCCATCGACGGAGAATCGAGCTTGTGGGGGAATGAAAGAACTTCAGGTTGCGCCTTCTGCTGAGGGGGTAAATTGGGTTTAGTATGAGTCGTGATGTAGTTTTCTAATATTGCCCGACAATTTTTCTTGGTCACGCGCTTGCCAATGAGCTCCGACAGTCGCCGAC
>JBFRWJ010000107.1:0-16092 GCA_051439525.1 Spirulina sp.
ACCAATAACCAATAACCAACAACCAATAACCAATAACCAACAACCAATAACCAATAACCAACAACCAATAACCAATAACCAACAACCAATAACCAATAACCAACAACTAATAACCAATAACCAACAACGAATCAGAGAATTTCGCGAGTATAGTGAAGCCTTAACGTTATTGCCGAATGAGGAACTCCCGGGACGGGTTTGGGTGCAATGCCGACCCGAGTGGGTTCGCGATGTGTCCGCAGAAACCGATGATGTCTTTTTGCGTTTGGAAAAGGCGGCTGAATGCGGTTTGACTTCGGCCTTTTCCGTTCCGATCCTCACTCAACCCCGGGAAGATTTGATCCAGGAGTCGAGCCAATCTCCTGTTTTAGCCGTCCTGACGTTTTTCATGACCGATTCTTGCCGTCAGGACGAACAAGTCTTTGAATTGGTGGCGGGAGTGTCCGGTCAGTTGGGAACGCTTTTGCAACAAAAACAAGATGAAGCCGAACTTAAAGCCCTCTTTGCCGCGATGACCGATTTAATTTTCGTCTTTGACGGGAACGGACGGCATTTGAAAATTCCGGCAACAAATGCGAGAAACCTGCTCTACAGGCCAACCCAAAACCGCATTGGTAAAACCCTGCACGAAATTTTCCCAGAAGCGCAAGCCACATTTTTCGTGGATCGCATTCACGAAGCCTTGCAGAAACAAGATAATGTCGAAGTGGAATATAGTTTGCAGATCGAGGACAGAGAAGTTTGGTCGGATACGACAATTTCCCCCATTTCCACGGATTCGGTCATCTGGGTGGCGCGGGATATTACCCAACGCAAACAAGTTGAAGCAGCGCTAGTCAAGCGTCAGAGGTATTCTGCCGTTGTCGTGGACGTACAGCGTCAATTACTGGCGGCGAGTGCAGATGATGGCCATTACAATGCCATTCTCGAACCTTTGGGACGGGTCAGTGGGGCCAGTCGGGTTTATATTTTTGAGAATCATGCTTCGACAGCAAGTGAGGCCGAACTGTTGATGAGTATGAAAGCGGAATGGTGCGCTGAAGGGGTGCGATCGCAATTGGACAATCCTTATTTACAAAATTTGCCCTATCGAGATTCCGTCCCCCGTTGGCAGGAGATTTTGGAGCGGGGAGATTATATTGAGGGGATTGTGGCGCAATTGCCCCCTGAAGAATGCCAATTGTTTGCCTCTGAGGGCATTTTAGCAGTTTTGGTGCTGCCGATTATCGTCAATGGCGAGTTTTTCGGATTTATCGGCTTTGATAACAGCCAAGAGGCTCGATCTTGGGACGCGTCGGAGGTGGATTTGCTCAGGGCGGTGGCGGCGGCGATGGGATTGTGGCAAGAACGGCAGCGAGCGGTAGAAGCCTTGCAACAAAGGGCGGAACGGGATAAGTTATTGGGGGAAATTTCCCGACAATTCATCGATGGAGATTTGGATGCGGCTATCGATTTGGCCTTGCGGGAAATCGGGGCAATGCTGCAGGGCGATCGCGTTTATATTCTCCGCTATTGGGAAACGCCTCAAGGACGGCGGTGGTCTGCGACTCACGAATGGTGTCGGGAGAACATTGTCCCCCTCCTCGAGGATATGCAGAATGTTCCCGTAGAATATTTTCCTTGGTTTTTCCAACAGTACGCGGCGGGACAAGCCGTACAGCTTAACTGCCGGGAGGATTTGCCCCTCGAAGCTAAGGAAGAACTGGAGGAAATGGAGCGCGCATCGGTGCAATCGAGAGTACACATTCCCACCAGTTACCGAGGAAAAATTGTCGGGCTCATTGGTTTGGATGCGGTGCGATCGCAACAAAGGTGGAGTCCGGAAGACGTGCAGTTTTTGCGGTTGGTGGGAGATGCGATCGCTAGCGCCCGGGTGCGTCGGGATGCCGAAGAAGCATTGCGCATCGAACAGGAAAAGTCGGAACGCTTATTATTAAATATTCTCCCGGCTCCCATTGCCGAACGCTTAAAGCACAATCAAGGGTCTTTAGCGGAACAGTTTAATGAGGTCTCGATTTTGTTTGCCGATATTGTCGGATTTACGCCCCTGTCGGCGCGGTTGTCGGCGATCGAGTTGGTGAATTTGCTCAATCATATTTTTTCCGCTTTCGACCACCTGGCCGATCGCTTGGGATTGGAGAAAATTAAGACGATTGGGGATGCTTATATGGTGGCGGGAGGATTGCCCCTCCCGATGGAAAATCATGCGGAAGCGATCGCGGAAATGGCTCTGTTAATGCAGGATGCGGTACGGGAGTTCCAGCAACAGCAGTCGGGTACGCTTCTTCCAGAGGATCGAATCCAAATTCGCATCGGCATCAATAGCGGTGTCGTGGTTGCGGGGGTGATCGGGACGAAGAAATTTATTTACGATCTTTGGGGAGATGCGGTCAATGTCGCGTCTCGTATGGAGTCATCGGGAGAACCCAATGGCATTCAAATTACCGAGGCAACTTACGTTCGCATTAAGGATCGGTTTATTTGCGAAAGACGCGGTTTTGTGAAAATTAAAGGGAAGGGAGAAATGATGACTTATTGGTTAAAAAGCAAAAAAAAGTAATATTAGATTCAGATATTGTTATATTTTTCAATATCTCTTTACAATTTCCTCTTTTTTGTTATACCAATTCTCTAAACAGCAACTACCGTTCGCAAGGCTGAAAGCCAGATGTTAGTAGGAAATTCCCAATTATGAGTTTAGGTTGGGAGATGGGAAATTCAACGCCATCTCTAATGAATCTGTTGTGAATGGATATTATTATTTCTCTTAATTTTTTTTAAGCTTACCATTTTTTTACCGAAAAAGGATTATAGTATTTGTCAAGGGTATAGATTGTGATTCTTCAATTATCCTCGCTATTTGGGAGCGCTCTACACAAAGTTACGAAGCAAGTCGAATCAATTCAAAATTCAAAATTACGATCTTTTGCTTCAGCAAGAGACTTGAATGTCCCTGATTCAATTGGGAGATAATATCATGTCAGAACCAATACGCAACAGTGCAGGAACATCTCCAGTTAGTCGGAAAACCTCTGACGTTAAAAATAAGTTTTGGAAACTAGGAATCGCCTCTGGAGCAGGCTTAGTCATTGTCGGAACAGTTATGGTTTTTTTCCTGCTGCCTAACATTATCGGGCAGGATACCCCACCCTCGGCTACCGAATCGCCAGAATCGATCGATTCTGTTAACAATAAGCAGCAGGGTTTCAAGGCTTTCCCGCCCTCTCCATCAGAAACGGTTGTTTCTTTAGGAGCTTTGGCAGAACCCATCGGTTATATATCAGGAGATCCCACAGGAGATCCCGATCGAATCAGTCAGCTCATTAAACTATCAAATGGAGAATCGTGCCATACCGGTGCGGATTGCATCAAAATAACTTATCGGTCTGGGGGAGTATTTGGTGGAATTTTTTGGTGGCCGCCACAATGCGGTGAGTATGGTACTCCAGAAGCTTGGGAGTTGGTCAAAGCAGGAAATCCCCCCTGTGCAGTGAGTGTGATACAAGCTGGTAATTTTCGTCGTCCGGTGCAACGCCTTACCTTTTGGGCCAAAGGAAGTCAAGGAAATGAAGTGGTTGAGTTTAAGGTTGGCGCTCCAAGTGTATGGCCTCGACCCGGTCGCTCATCAGGTAAAGTTACGCTGACGCGAGACTGGCAACCGTATCGAATTGAATTAGGAGCCGTTGACATGACCAGGATAACCGTCCCATTTGCGTGGGTTGCTAGCGATTTGAACAATCCCAATGGTGCAGTATTCTACCTCGATGATATCCAGTTTGAAAGTTCGCGAGATGGTTAACCCGAACCCAACTTTTTGATGAAGAGTGGGGGCGATCGCAGCTTTTATTCGATCGAGGCGATCTTCCCTTCTCTCAATTAACTTCAGAAATTGTCTTTTCCCCAACTTCTACCCGTATGATGAAAACGTTTAGATTTTTGGCTTTTTTATTAACTCTCTTTTTGCTAGGAAATTGTCAGATTTCTACCGCCCAAAGTATCGATCGCTTGTTGCAAGAAGCAAAGGAGGCTTACGAAGCCGAGAAGTACATTCAAGCAGAAACGATCGCCCGCCAGGCGATCGCAACCGAATCCAATAATGCTAGAGCTTATAATTATCTGGGTATTATCCTCAGACAACAGGAAAAAGTTGAAGAAGCGATCGATGCCTATCGCCGAGCAATTTCACTGAACCCCTACGAGGCGACGGCTTACTACAATTTGGGCAATGCTTTAAGCGAAAAAAACCAACTCGATGAAGCGATCGCGAAGTATCGCGAAGCGATCGAACTCGATCCCACTCATGCGGATGCTTATAGCAAGTTGGGTGATGTCCTCGTGGAAAAGAAACAACCGGAAGAAGCGATCGCGGCTTATCGTCAGGCAATCCAACACGACCCCAACAACGCCATTCGCTACAATAATCTGGGCGATGCTCTCAGAAGACAGAATCAACTCGACAAGGCGATCGAAGCTTATCGGAGGGCCAGCAAGATCGACTTCAATCCTTTGTTTCGCGCCAATTTGGAGAGCACCCAGAAAGAGCAACAACGAATCGAGCAAGCGATCTCGGCTTATCGTCGGGCCGTCGAACGCAATCCCAACAGTGCCGTTGCTTACACTGACTTGGGTGACGCTTACCAGAAAGAGCACCAATTTGATGAGGCGATCGAGAACTATCGCAAAGCCATCCGACTCAATCCTAACTTTGCCCGTCCCCACGTGGGTTTGGGGGATGTCTTCCGACAACAGAATCAACTCGATGACGCGATCGCTGCCTATCGTCAAGCGATCGCGATCGACCCCAACAACGCTCTTGCCTATATCGGTCTGGGTAATGCGTTGAGAGACAAGCAAGAACTCGATAAGGCAGTAGATGCTTATCGCGACAGCATTAACATCGATCCCAATAATTCTCGTGCTTACTATAATCTGGGGCTGATACTGAGTCACCAGAGCCAACTCGAGGAAGCGATCGCCACCTACAATCAAGCCTTAAATCTTCCAGACCAAAATATTATCGGGTTACCTGCGAGCATTCATGTATTAACTCGTAATGCTTTGGGGCTGGCACTTCAGGAACAGGGGGACTTAGAAGCAGCGATCGTGGAGTTTAAGGAGGCACAATACCTAGAGCCATCCTTGGTTTCCACTCAAACCAATCTTAGTGAAGCACAGAGAGAGAACAAGCGATTAGTCTCATTGCATGAAACTCGTTATTTACCCAATGATGATTGGACATCAATTAAACGCTCTGTCGTCAAAATAATTGCTGAATCTCCATCAAGTAATCTGAGCTATGAAGAAGGTACGGGTTGGGTCATCAAGCGTGAAGGAGATATTGCTTGGATTGTTACCAATCGTCATGTTGTCTCGAATGATGATGATGATATTGAGCAACATACAAATATTAGCCTTGAAATCTACATGGGGGATTTGCCCGAGCACCTTAAAAAACCGCGAGTGACTTGCGAGATTGACTTTATTGAAACCCAACCCAATAGCTTGGATATAGCTTTACTAAAAGTTACGGGTCTTCCTTCAGATATTAAGCCTTTACCTGTTAGTCAAGAGCCTATTAAGGATGGCACTAATATTTCGGTCGTTGGTCAGACTGCTACGCCAATTTTTAATGGTGGTGACCTCTCTTGGATTTGGAAGGACTGGCAAGTTCAAACCTCCGAAATTAACTTGGGCAAAGAACGATACTTAACCATAGAAGCCAGAAAGCTAGCCTCTGGTAGTTCTGGTAGCCCTGTAGTTCTGAAAAAAGGAGACAAAAATCTTGTAGTAGGAATTATCTTTCAAATCGTGACTCCCAAACAACTGGATATACTAAATGATATACCAGTGACTAGAGCAGAAGGATTCGGTGTTGCTTATCCGATCGTATCAGTGATACAAAAACTCAAAACTCAAGGATTGATTTAACGATGAACTATAAGATTTTACTCGCTACCTTTCTGATTTTTAGCTGTAGTCCTCCGATCGCTCAAGCTCAGGATTGTACTCGTGGCAATCCACAAAGACCTACCTATCAATTGCGAGATAATTATCTGCGTTGTGAAGGCATCAGGCCTATTAATGTCAGTGGTTCTTTTAGTCTCCTTTCCTTCAGCACAGGACGGCTCAACAACAGTCGACTCTCGAGTCTAGACATTCCCAATATAGGAATACCAGAGCAGCAGCTCAAGGTAAAAATCAAATCCCTGCATGAGAATTATCAGCTCGTTCCTCTTGACTTTCAACCAAGACACCCTCTATTCCACTTTGAATGGTCTAATGATGTCCTAGAACGAGCAGGAATCTCTTTGGATAGCTTAAGTTTTCTTGCTAGTTTCCGATCGGGTTTCGGACGCATCTATGTGCCTGTTATTCTCGGACAACCTTTGGGTAAGTATGACATCGTTTTCTATTCCAATCGTCATGTTGAAATTACTCGTTTTCAAATCCTCCAAAATGACCGAGTAATCTACAATCATTCCGACTCAGACTTACATTCTCCGGGTAAAATTTTCTTGACTTGGGATGGTAGTGCTCCTTCCGGTCGCTATCAATTATTAGTTAATGCTAGACTAATTCCCAGTCGGGGATCTCCTCAACCCGTATTTCTGAATATTACCTTTGAACATGACCCAAAATGGCTTAAATGAAGTCAAGGTGATTTTCTGAAACCTAATAAACCATCTTAAGTTACTCGATCGCTGCATCATGAAAAGCAGAGAATGACTAAAGTTTCTGTGTGGAGTATAAACCCCGATAGATCCATATAAACAACTTAAGGAGATAATGAATATATAATGTGTAATAGTAACCAAAAACCAGAAACTGAAGAGGAACGTATAAGAAAAAAGGCTTATCAATTATGGGATTCAGAAGGACAACCGGAAAAAATATCGGCTCTGTATTGGCATAAGGCCAAAAAACAATTAGAATTAGAGTCAGAAAGAACTTCTTTGAAATATTCTGGGAACTGCATAAGACAAATTTGGAATAAGGTGTTTACTTTTGTAATGAAAAATAAGGTATTTACTTTTCTAATGGGTATTGAGTCGGGCTTGATATTTATTTTCATTGCATTCTTGTTTCTACCCGATACAAAAAATTTTGAAGGTCAGTTATTGGTTAAGGAAATGGGTTTTACTTTAACTCAATCCGATAGATATAAATTTGATCGAGTCTTAATAGCAAACGTACATGAAATTAGGAAAATAACTCTCAAAGGCAAAAATTCTCTAATCCTAACAGGTCATTTTCAAGAGTTTAGCGATCCAAAAATAAATCAAACATTTCAGCAATCCCAACAAATCAAAATTGAGTTGACTAATTCGGAGAGTTATTTGAGCTTATCATCAGATACTAACACCTTATCGTTAGAGGAACTGAGACTGCAAGAAAATACCACAGTCAACAAACTTACCTATATCCCTTCTGTTACCCAACTTTCTTTACAACTAGAGAATAATTCAGAAGCTCCTAATGTGCTTAAATTAAACTCTGATGATAACCCTTTAACATTAACGCTCTCGCAATCTTGTTTAGAAGATACTCAAACTTCTCAGTGTATCCCTACAGGAAATAGATTAAAGGCTACTTTTAAAACCTCTCAAATTGAACTAGATCTGGAACAGGATGTAAACATCGAGATTTATAGTTCTAATCAGCCAGACTTTTCCGGCGATATAAATGTCAAAGACGTAACCTTTGAAAAACAGAATGAATCAATTGGAACAATTGAAGATAAATTTTTAGAATCCTCGATCGCCTCGGGTCAAACTCGCATAGCAGCAAAAGAAATTGAAGTTAAGGAAAATCAATTTTTAACAATTGCAAACCCGGGCATTCAAAGTTTGCGTTTGATCCAAATTGTTCGGCCAGAATCCGAGGGAGATTCAAGCTGGGGTTTAGAAGTTTTTATTGCGGGTAAAACTAACTCAATTCAAGTCGCACTCAACAAAAAATTTCCAATTACTCAAGTGCAAATTAGCAAATTAAAAGCCTTTCCTTCTTATTTTATTAATGCTTGGATCACTTTAGCCATTGTTTTATTATCACCCTTAATAACTTGGTTTCCTAAAGATTAGGAGTGAAAACAAAAAAGAGTAAGCTGTGAATCATTCAAATGTTTATCTCGATTGTAAAAATTTCGTTATCCTCTGCATCTCGCAAACCTATATCTCGTAAAGCGATCGCGGCAGAAAGATGAATATTTAATCAAATCATCTTGGGAGATGCGATCGCATTTCTTTAAAAATATGCAATAATATTATGAGTGTATTTACCGTTACCTAATGGATGAAATTATCCAAGGGGAAGGATTTACCATTAGAGTCAGTAAGTTTGACTTCTTTTTTGGTCGCGTAACTTCCAATCCCGATAATACTCGACGTTCTTCCGATAATCTAGAAAATTTGAAAATGCTAGGAATTCAAGAAGAACGAGGAGGAAGAGAGCGGCTTTTACAAATCTTTGCGGAAGGTTTAGACGCTCCAGAATTACCTCAAACTCGAAAAGTGACAAAATATGGAGTGAATCTATCCAGAAAAGTAGAAGTTATTGGGAATGAGCACTCTGGGGCAATTATTGTTCGTTATTTTTACCCCAACGGTAATTTAGACAATATTCCTCAAGTCACCTCAATTATTGTTTTGATTTATCCAGAAACCAACTTATGAAACTAATCAATATTGACAAGCTAGAATTCGATCGCATTGAAGGCATTCGTAAAGTTATTACCCATGACTATGCTCAAAGATTTGCCTATCTCGATTTGGGCAATTCTTTAGGAATGTATGGGATAAGTTGGACGAGCACTTCTCTCGAACCGATTATTCTCTTTTCAGAAGAACAAAATACAGTTTGGTTGGGAGTCGATCGCCAAGTTGCCGCGATCGCTTTAGAAACGGGTCGTATTTTAATGTCTCTTCCTTTAAATATTAATATCGTTCAAATTCAAGCGATCGGACAAGTAACTGCTGTACTGACAGAAGAAGAAATTTTACTTTTTAATCCCGGTTGTTCTTTGCGACTCCATGAAGATTTGCCCGAACAAGGTATTTCTTTGTCCTTCAAAGATGAAAATCTAATCGTTAAAATGCTAGATGGTGAAATCTTAACAATCGATCCTATGACTGGAATTATAGAGCGAGAAATCCTATTAGTTTAGCGATTTGCGATCGCTCTGCTTGTCGATAATCTTGGGAAGTGCGATCGCTTTTCTGGATGCTCATGAGAGGTGCGATCGCCTGCTATAATTTCCAATAGTTATTGAATTGTAAAACTGGACGTGAGATTTGAGATTGTTTTTACTCTTGAGGCAGAAGAAGATATCGACGAACTTAAAGCTAGCGATCGCGCTAAGATTCTCGATGCGATTGAAATTCATCTGAGATACGAACCCGAAAAAGTCAGCAAGAGTCGCATTAAGCGGCTACAAGGATTAGAATGGCCGCAATATCGGCTGCGCGTTGAAGATTTGCGCGTTTTCTATAATGTCGTATACACTGTAGCTGATGGAGTTGTGGAAATCTTAGCCATCAAAGAGAAAGCACAAGTTATGAGTTGGCTTGCTGAATATGAAATAGGAGAATCATGAAACAAGTTTCAATCGATCGCATTGCCAGCGATTTTTCTAACTATATGAAAATTGCAGAAAAAGACAATGTTGTGATTACTCGGGATGGTAAACCCATCGGAATTTTAATGAGTTGGGAAGATAGCGAGGATTGGTGGGAAGAATTATTATTACGCGATCCGAGATTTCAGGATCGCATTGCGCGATCGCGTCAAAGTCTCAGAGAAGGAAAAACTAAAACTATCGAGGAAATTAGAGCAAAATACGAGACTTAATTTCTCTAACAGATTTGCGATCGCTCTGCTTGTCGATAATCTTGGGAAGTGCGATCGCTGGTACAATCGCAAAAGATTGGGTTGTGCGATCGCGTCTCAGCTAAAACCCTGCACCAAAACCCAACTCAATCAGTATTGCTTGTCTGATTTCTTCCCAATAAATATCCTCTAAAACGCCTTGTTTATTTTTGATTCTTGTTGCATCAACTGCTCTGATTTGACTGAGGTTAATATAGCGATTTCCATCTAATCCATTTTGTGCTATAGCAACAACATTAACAACAAATGGATAAGTAACAATTTTTGTGCTTCTTAATATTGGCGCAATGACTGTTGTAGGGCTATGTTGATTACCTATATCATTTTGTAAAATTAAACAAGGACTTTGTTTGTCAGTTTCACTCCCAACAACGGGCTTTAGATTGACCCACCAAATTTCTCCTCGTTTGTAAGTTAGTTTTCCATTAGGCATCTAAACCATCACCTACGGTAACATCCCAAATCGCTATTTCTTCTTGAAATTCTGGATCGTTTGCTTGTTCTTTATAAGCTGATTCCAATTCTTTCAGGACAACTCTCCTTTTTTCTGCTAAAAGCAGATCGTTGATAAAACGACTGCGATCGCTCGATCGCGTATCGATAAAGCGAAGCATCTCATCATCTAAGGTAATGCTGATTGATGTACTCATATCCACGAAGAGTAGCTGTAATTTTATTTTACCCGATCGCGATACAGAATAAATGTTGCGATCGCTCTGCTTGTCGATAATATCGGGAAGTACGATCGCTTGCGATCTTGACAAAATCTAACTCAAGAGGGCATCATATTCATCATGAGTTCCAATCCAAATCCAGTAATAATCTTCGCCTTTTTTAAGGGCTAAGGCACGAATATCGAGAGTAATACGAGCAGACCATAAATTTTTACCAACTTTTTTGAAGTGTAGGGAAGGATGAAATGGATTTTCTTTCCAAAGTTGATAGGCTTTCCGCGTTTGGTCTTTCGCTTCGCTGGATAATTTGGCATAAGTTTTCCAAAAATCAGGAGTGGTATAAGATTTCATCAAGCTCCTTTACCGTATTCGTTTCGATATCTGCTTCTGCACGAGCGATAAGATTATCGAGTTTACCTGCTTCTAAATCTGCTTTCATTTGTTTTTCCCAGCGATCGCCGACATAAGTTTGCAGCCATTCCAAAAGCTGGCGAGCATCGCGATCGCTCAATTCTTTAATTGCTGTTTCAATAGCTTGCAGGCTTGTCATAGCAGTTTTTATCTTTCTATCAATTAAAATGCTATTATAACAGAAAGGCGATCGCCTTTCTGGAGTCTCATGGGAGTCGAGATCGCTTGTTAGGATAGCTGAATTCGTTCGTTTACCCTGTAATTTCAACTAGACTTTCTCCCGATCGCAACAGCGCGATCGCATCGGGAAGAGTTGCTGCTAAAATTTCTTTGAGTCTTGCATTGGAAGTATTGCCACAAGTTAGCCAAATAACTTGTGGAGGCGAACCAAAGCGATCGAGTAAATCGACAAAATCTCGATCTTTTGTCATTAAAATAGCGCCTTGTTCTTTCGCTGCTGTAAAAATTTCGTTATCCTCTGCATCTCGCAAACCTATATCTCGTAAAGCGATCGCGGTTATTCCCAATTCACTGGTAATCCATGTTGCGATCGCGGGTGAGAGATGAGCATTTAACCAGATAATCATGCGACGAGAACTGGATGATCTAGCTTCCTTGCAGCATACAATAAAACTGCCCGCAGATCGTCCCCTTCGAGATCGGGCATTTCTTCTAAAACTTCCTCGAAACTCAGTCCTCCTGCTAATAATTCCAGCACGTCAGAGACTCGAATTCTCATCCCTCGAATGCAGGGACGACCCCCACATTGTCGAGGATTTACCGTAATTCTCGATAATAATTCTGACATCTGACCTCTCTCCGTTGAAAACGCGCATCTCTATTTTACTCGATCGCTCTGCTTGTCAATAATTTTGGGAAACGCGATCGCTTGTTACGATCGCAAAAGGATCGCATCAAAATATCGAGGACGAATAAACGGTCAGTAGGTTAGGTTGAGGAACGAAACCCAACATGATTAAGATTCAAGTTGGGTTACGCTGTTGCTAACCCAACCTACAAAAACTTTCTTGTAACGAGTTTAAAGCGAAGCAATAATAGCATTTTTAATTGAGTCAATATAAGCATCAATTTGTTGAATTGCTTGTACATTACTATTTGTACCAATATCTTTAACACCATCTCCAACCATACTACCGACACTTGCTGCACCTATTCCAGAAACAAGTGTAATTGCACCCGGAATAGCTGTTGGAGGAAATAACATCAAAGCTGCACCTGTTACTATCGCTGCTAATCCAGCGCCTCCACTCGCCATTTTTGTAATTTCTCCTCCTGTCTGGGTATTGTTCATGATGTTTTGATAATTTTGTTTTTGAGTTTCTAATTCACGGATTACAAACTTGGCTTCTTCAATAGTCATTCCAATCTGCTAGTGGTTTTAGAGATTATGCTGACGCAAAAAAGACAGGCGCGATCGCCTGCCTTTGAAAGTGTCTAGACTTTTATTCCGAACTTAGTAGTCGAAGTCACCGCCGCCGGGTGCTGCTGCTGCTTTTTCCTTCTCGGGCTTGTCTACCACAATACATTCCGTGGTGAGAACCATACCCGCGATGGAAGCAGCATTTTGTAAGGCGCTGCGAGTCACTTTAGCCGGGTCAACGATACCCACTTCAAACATATCGACAAACTCGCCATTGGCCGCATTGTAGCCGACGTTGAAATCTTTCTCTTTCAACCGTTCGGCAATCACCGCACCGTTTTGTCCGGCATTTTCGGCGATTCGCATCAAAGGAGCCGTCAGTGCCCGGATGACGATATTAGCTCCCGTTAACTCTTCGTTTTGCAAGTTGGCATTAGCCCACTCTTCTAACGCAGGAGCGAGGTGTCCTAACGTCGTACCGCCACCGGGGACGATGCCTTCTTCTACTGCCGCTTTGGTGGCGTTGATGGCATCTTCGAGGCGCAGTTTCTTGTCCTTCATTTCCGTCTCGGTTGCCGCACCCACTTTAATCACCGCAACACCGCCGGACAACTTCGCCAAGCGCTCTTGTAATTTCTCCTTATCGTAAGAAGACTCGGTTTCGTCGATTTGACGGCGAATTTGTTCGCAACGTGCCTTCACGTTGTCTTCGTGACCTTCGGCAACGATGGTGCTGGTGTCCTTGGTGATGACAAAACGACGTGCTGTGCCGAGGTCTTCTAACTTGGCGTTATCTAACTTTAAGCCCGCATCTTCGGTGATGACTTGACCGCCGGTGAGAACGGCAATATCTTCTAACATTTGCTTGCGGCGATCGCCAAAACCGGGAGCTTTCACGGCAGCGACGTTAAGAACGCCCCGCAGGCGGTTCACGACCAAAGTCGCGAGGGCTTCTTTCTCAATATCTTCTGCAACGATAATTAAGGGTTTGCCAGAACGAGCAACCTGTTCCAACACGGGAACCAAATCTTGCACGAGGGCGATTTTCTTGTCGGTGATGAGGATGTAAGGCTCATCAAAAATTGCTTCCATGCGTTCCGCGTCGGTGACGAAGTAGGGGGAAATATAGCCCTTATCGAAGCGCATCCCTTCGGTAATTTCTAATTCCGTGGTCATGGACTTCCCTTCTTCCAAGGAAATTACGCCTTCTTTGCCCACTTTGTCCATTGCCGAAGCAATCATTTCGCCGACTTCGACATCGTTGCCGGCAGAGATGGAACCGACTTGCGCGATCGCTTTAGAATCAGCAATTTCGCGAGATTTAGCGGCAATTTCACCCACCAAAAACTCGGTGGCTTTGTCAACGCCGCGCTTGATGGCGATGGGGTTTGCCCCCGCAGCTACGTTCTTTAAGCCCGCTTTCACCATTGCATGAGCCAAAACCGTCGCGGTGGTGGTTCCGTCTCCCGCAACGTCATTGGTTTTAGAAGCGGCTTGACGAATCAGGGAAACTCCCGTGTTCTCGATATGATCGTCTAATTCGATCTCTTTGGCGATGGTCACACCATCGTTAATGATTTGCGGCGCGCCGAATTTCTTTTCGAGAACGACGTTACGACCTTTGGGTCCGAGGGTGATCGCCACTGCTTCTGCTAACAGGTCGATTCCTTTTTCTAACGCGCGACGGGCTTCTTCGTTGTAAATAATACTCTTGGCCATGGCTATTGTTGATTGGGTAGTGTGAAAAGGGCGAACAAGAAAGGAAAGAAATAAAAAGAATTATTCCACTGCAGCTAAAATGTCTTTCTCGGAAAGGAGAACGTAGTCATCGCCGCCAAGTTTGATGTCGGTGCCGGCATACTTGGAGTAGAGGACTTTATCGCCAACTTTGACCTCGAGTTCCACGCGGTTGCCATCTTTGTCAGCTTTGCCCGGACCGACGGCAACGACTTCACCCACTTGGGGCTTTTCTTTCGCCGTGTCGGGGAGAAGAATGCCACCGGCGGTTTTTTCTTCGCTGGGGCTGACTTTGACGAAGACGCGATCGCCTAAAGGTTTGACTGTAGAGACGTTAATGGTTAATGCAGCCATGCAATTTCCTCCTAAAAAATTCGATGTCTCGGTTGAGAGTGCTGGCGTTCGGTGGAGTTAGCACTCTCACCGTCCGAGTGCTAATTTACCCAACGAGGCGATCCTCTGGCAACTGTTCGATCGGTGCGGTTTCCCGAACTTTATCCGGCAGGGAGCGAAACACTTCAATCTTGACAAGTTATTGCTAATTATTTTCAATAATGATAAATATAGTAGTCTGTCGTTCTTCAAACCAGTTATTGGGAATCCTTATCCATGAAAAAAATGCTGAAATCCTGCCAAATCCTTTTGGTCTTGGGGTTAAATGCTGCAATGCTTGCCGGGGATCAAATCTCGATCGCCCATCGAGGAGAAAGCGCCCGAGCGAATGCCAGCGAAGTGAGAGACATTTCTTTCACAAAAGACAATTTTAACGATCGCGTGAGTGGGACGGAGCTCGTTAATGCCCTCCGAAGCGGTGGTCACGTTATCTTTATTCGCCATGCTCAAACGGAAAAAGACTATGCAGACCAAGCCGATCCTAATCTAGATGTTAACGACTGCTCCACCCAGCGCACTTTGAGCGAAACAGGATGGCAAGATGCTCGCCTGATCGGTGCTGCTTTTGAACGCCTCAATATTCCCGTCGGGAAAGTCTATTCCAGCCAATACTGCCGGGCTTGGCAAACCGCAGATTTGGCTTTTGGGCAGTATGAAAAGATCCCCGGACTCAACTTTGCCCCTGCTGAAGAATATACCGACGCGCAAATTGCACAAATGAAAGCAGCTATCGAACCACTTTTAAGCGAGATGCCCAATCCGGGGACGAATACCGTTGTTGTCGGTCATGATGATGTTTTTGAGTCTGCGACGGGGATTTATCCCGAACCCCAAGGAATTGCTTTTATTATCAAGCCTAACGGGCGAGGGAGGTTTGAAATTCTTGCCAACCTAACTCCCGATGAGTGGGCATTACTAAAGTAACCTCTGCTATCGATATACTAAGGCTTCATTTTATGTCTGTCGTCGCGATCGCTTTGTCTGGATGTTATCGAGAAGGCGATCGCTTCCCTAAAGTTTCAATAATCGCATTCCGTTATTAAAAATAATTATCGTTAAATTAGTATTTGCACTAAAACCATGCAAGAACTGCACGATCGCGCTGGGCAAGCGATACGCAATTCTCTGAAACTGAAAAAGAATGCCACAATTAAGAAAAAGTCAACTGGATCGCAATTAATCCTTGCTCCTTAATTTTTGTTCATTGATAGAGAATGCTGGAAATCTTAGAAAAGGCCAAAATTGCCACGCAACACAATGATTGGTTGCAGGTGAATGAGTGCTTGCAGCAACTTTCCTTAGCAGGAGACGAACCAACGCCCTTGGATGAAGAGGCGCTCGCTTTAGCGTTAACGGTTTTAAACTATGGTGATTTTCAGGAACGATGGGAAATTGCCAAAATTTTGCCCAAATTTGGCGATCGCGCAATTCCGCCTTTGATTGAAATCCTTGAAGATGAAGAGATTGAAATAGAAGAACGTTGGTTCGCCGGGCGCATTTTAGGACAGTTCGATCGCCCTTTAGCGATCGAAGCCCTCGTCAGGTGTTGGCAAACCTCTGAAGACGAAGAATTAACAGTTATTATCGCCTCAGCACTGGCCAATTTAGGGG
>JBFRWJ010000108.1:0-6320 GCA_051439525.1 Spirulina sp.
CTCTAGGTAGCTAAGGTAACGTCAGTTCGGTTTAAGAAATTGTGGGAAATCGGAAGGTAGGAAATTTGAGAAATCTTCTCCAAAGCGAGAGTTTTTCTGGGGGACTAGCCCCCCAGACCCCCCAGTGGGGGACGAGATGCCTCCCCCACACCCCCTGCATAACACCTAAGTAGCCGCCGCCTCGATTGGCTCCTGCATAGCAGTTCTCGCACTCTGGAGCTACTTTCATACACCTGCATAACACCTAAGTAGCCGCCGCCTCGATTGGCTCATGGAGCTAGTTCGCCAAAATCCCCTAACAGTAGAGTTTCTGGAACTTTTGCTTATCCCGAATTGACGTTAAGGTATCTCTCTATAAGCCCCCATCTGCCCGTATTTTGTCTCATTTAAATCCCAAAAGAGAGCGAGGGGCTTCGCTCCCGTTCTCCTCACTTCGCCGTGATTCTCTCTCCTTTCTCTCTCCCTCCCTCCGTGTTTCCCCAAGTCCGCTCCATTGCTTCTAAGGATTTGCTAGTGCTCAATTTTTTTGTTGGTCGCCACCGCTTTCTAGCGGAAGCTTTCTGGCAACACTCAGGTAAACTTGTAAATCGGCTTGTACGCGATCGTACAACCTGCGATCGCTTCCTTTTAATCCGATGACGCTATAGAGTCGCACGAGATTGCTTTCTCTGCCTTTTAAGGAATGTTCTCCCAGATCGATCGCGTCAATTTCATCTCGCACAATGTGATAAAGAGACTCAGAAATTAAAATATCAGTTTTAAGTTTTTTCGTCATTCCTTCAATACGGCTGGCAACATTCACTGTATCTCCCATCACTGCATATTCTCGCCGTCGCCAAGAGCCGATATCCCCCGCGATCGCTTCTCCATAACTAATTCCAATTCCATTAAATAAAGGAATTTGCCCAGTGTGTTGCCAATTTTTTCGCAATTCTGCTAGATTTTTTCGCATGGCTAGGGCAGCATGAATGGCATTGAGTGCATCTTGTTTTTCTCCGCGAGATAAGGGAAAGCCAAACTCTGCCATCACCGCATCGCCGATAAATTTATCGAGAGTTCCCTCCGCAGAAACAATTGCTTCGACCATCTCGTGAAAATAGATATTCAGTTGAGCAATTAAATCTTCAGGAGGCAGTAAAAAAGAAAGGGTGGTAAAACCGCGAATGTCGGAAAATAAGACGGCAACTTTAATTTTTCGTCCCTTGACCATTGAATAGAAATTTTCGGGATTTTTGAGGATTTCTTTGGCAACGGGTTGGGCAACATAGCGCTCTAAGGTTGTTTGTAAAAAGAGTTTTTCGAGATTGCTATGAATGACGGTCAGGATGAAATAAGAGCCGCTACAAAGTAAAATAACGATCGCGGTAATTGCCGTGGGTACAGCCAGTTGAGTATAGGTAAAAAGTCCGTAGGAGATGCCGATCCAAACGATCGCGATCGCCAGTCCCGTTGTTAATTGTCGCAAAGAATATTGACTCAAAGCCCAGAGAAGGATTGCGATCGCGCCGGTACCGATCAAAATCAGTAAACTTCGCAGGTTTAAATTGGGAAGAATTTCCACAATGGCTTTATCTTCTAATAGCGTCGCGATCGCGTGGGCATGAATTTCTACTCCCGGCATTTGTAGGGAGAAAGGTGTCGCTTTAACATCATGCAAACTGGCAGCTGTGGTTCCGATTAAAACAATTTTATCTTGAAACGCGTTCTCTGCTTGCAAGCGCTGCCATTCTCTTTCTTCTAGGATTCTCCAAAAGGGAATAGAACGAAAACTTACAAAGCGATCGCCCCAATAAAAAATACCTTCTCCTTTAGGAATTGCCTCCTCTCCTCGATAAGCTTTTACAGTTGCTTCGGCGAACGAAGGGAGAAGAGGAAGATTGAAAGGACGAACGCGTTTTTCTCGATAAACCCACCCGAGGCGATGCACGCGATCGTCAGCATCTAAGAGAAAATCAGCAAATCCTAAAGAGAGAGAGTCCGTTTGCAGATCGGAGTTGGGTTCTGCTAATTGCAAGGAAATTCCTTCTTCTAAGATAACTTCGGGATAGGCAGTCGCTAGGGTAATTTTTCCGGCATATTTCTCTAAAGTTTGTTTGAGCTTGCGATCGTCTTCGACTCCATAACCGCTTGGTAAATCAAATAATAAATCGAGGGAAACTGTTTTTGCTCCTGCCTTCATCAAGCGCTCGATCGCAATAGCATAACTCTCTCTCGGCCAAGGGAAGATAGGCAGCAATTGCGCGATCTTTTCGGCACTTGCACTGCCTTGATATGTTTCTGCGGCTTGCAAAGAATCTTCATCAATGGCGAGAATGACAATCTCGTCGGGGGCAGGAATCGAACCGCGAAAAACAAAAAATTGCGTGCGAATTTGTCGTTCTAACCACTGTACCGGAGTCCCATTTCCAAACGTCGCGATCGCCCCCGCACCTACCCACAATCCCGCTAAAACTGACCCTAAAACTTTGGGGTGTAAGAAGTTCCACCATTGGGAAAAGTGCCTAGAAAAAGGCTGCGATCGCGGTTCTTTCAAAAGCATGAGCTTTTCACCTATCGTATCGATACACTTTTAATCTCCGTAGATTTCCCTGCTTGACAACATCATTCATTATTCCACCGTCCAGAGGCGATCGGCATCTCGGAGATAGAATAGGGCAAAACAAGCCGCTAACATCGGCCAAGCGGCAAAAAAGAGTAAATTAGGACTTTCAAAAGGATTGATATATTTGCCGAAACTCGACAAAGTAGAAACAGCGTGCATGAGCAATACGGCCCCATAAGTCAAATGCTTTTTAAAGCCGACAACAAAGCCAATAATAATCAACAGTTGTACTGCTCCAATAATATAAATTATTGTATTTCCCAAACCGCCAATTTTATAAAAGACTTCAAAAACTTTCGCTGCATGAGTGGGACTGATAAATTTATCGGCCGTCCACATGGCCATTACTAAAAATACGCTCAATCTCAGTAAAAGAAGAACGAGTGGCAAGCGGCGATCGCTTTTTTCTGAATTCATGGCTCTGAACCCTCCGATTGCTTATCTGGTTTTGATTATAAGCGATATTGTAAAATGGGATCGGTGCGATCGCTTTCCATTTCTGTTTTTTCTTTCCCAAAAACAGGACGCTGCCATTCTTTTTCTTCAAAATCTATTTTATGTTTCATTTTGCCTTCTGATTTGTTGCAGTAATTCCTGAATGGAAAGTACGGGAAGTAATGAGTTGACAAATCCTCGCGGATCGCGTGTTAAGATTGCCTCCAATCTGCGATCGTTCGCGCAAGCAATTTGCACAGCATCTTCAAAATCGGCTAGACCCGATGCGAATGCTGATTCCAAGATCGATCGGTTGACGGGACAGATTTCCATCGCAATCAGGGTTTGTGAAACAGCTTGTCGTGCTTGTTCTATATTTTGAGTCTGTCTGCGAGCAATATAGAAAATATCGGTGAGGGTTGTAGCGGTGACATAACCGACAACTCGACCGGATGCGATCGCTTGAAATAACAAGTCTGCATCTTGGAAAAATGGCTCTCGCTCTAACAAGAAATCGAGAACGATATTGGTATCGATTAAAACTCTCACTGAAGATATTTCTCCGCGCGCCGTTCTTCTAACATTGCTGCGACTTCTGCATCGGTTGGCACCGCTCGATCTGTTTTTAATAAGCCTCGCATCTGTCGAATTGCCCGAGCGCGTTCGGGTTGCGGTCTCGGGGCATCTTGTAAAGACTCGACGATCGCGCTGACAAGGGCAAGGCGATCGCTCCGGGGGAGCTCGAGGATTTGTTGTTTTAATTCTTGTAGTGACATCTGCTTTTTAGGATGTGCGATCGCTTCTCTGGTTTCGATTATAGGCGATATTGTAAAATGGGATCGGAGCGATCGCACAAGCGATCGCTCGCAACAAAACAATATCCTTTGAGGCGATTCAAGCAATGAATGTTACATTAAATCCCCAACAAGAGGAATTTATCGCAGCACAGTTGGCAAGCGGTAAGTTTGAAAATGCCGATCGCGTCGTTGATGTGGCGTTGCGTTTACTGGAGAAGTTACAAGAAGAATATGAAGAATGGATTGTGGAAATGCGGGCAAAACTTGAAGTTGCCGCAGCAGAATTGGAACGAGGGGAATGGGTAGATGGGGAAACTGTCGTGATGGAAATTTTAGAAAAATTTGCCAACAACCGTAGTGCGATAATTGGTAAGAATAAAAAATAAATTTGTTCTTTTTTCTTTCAAGTCGTTTTCAATTTATCCGATCGCGCTAAAATTGGGTTAACTTCATACCATGCCCCCACATTATCTCGATATTCGTAAACGGAGAGGGTGCGGATGAGTTTGGAATAATCGCGATCGCCGGATAGTTCTTTGCTGGTATGAACTCTGCGGAGGAGTTCCCATTCATCGGGGGTGATTTGCTGCATTTTTTCGATACTTTGATTGACGATTGCGGTATTTAATCCTTCTCCCGATAAGGGGAATTTTTTCTCTTTGATAATCCAGCTATTAATAAGAATGAGTAAGTTTCGCGCACGACCGCCGCTTATATAACAGAGTTCATCTAAAACATCATTGTCAACAAAAAGTTCGGGGATTTTTGCGACTCTCTCTTCTATTCCGAGTTCGGGAAAGGCTCTCGCTAAAATCATTTGACGGAGGAGTTTTCTGCCTTCTTGATGGGGGTTTCCTTGGCGATCGCGGACGGGAATCATAGGGAGGACGATGGGGGTCGTTCTGAATTTTTGCTGGATAATGGGGTAATCGTCGGAGTAGCGCAGGGCGAGGGGCATGGTATAAATGAGATGGCAGGAAAGGCGACTGAGATCGGAACCGCGATCGCAAAATAAATAAGTGGATTGGCTTTTTCCTTGGTTCTTTTCGACGTTAATGAGTTTGTCTAGGTTGTCTACAATCACGACTAATCCGGCTTTTCCTCGGTCTTGTAAGGCTCGATCGATGGGTTCAAATAAGCCTTGGTTTAAAACTTCAATTAAACCCTCGGTTTTGGGTTCGAGATAGTTGCGCAATCTGTCCCGCAAATCGGAATTTCTTTGCGTGCTTGCTTTAATTTTACCGATGACTGTCGAGAGACCAATTTCAATATTACTATCAAAATCGAGATCGAGACCGAATTTACCCACTCCGGGGATTTCTCCTTCTGCATTCACTTTGATTTCGCTTAACAGCAATTTCTTGGCATGAGAAATCAATCCCATAAATCCTTTCAATTCTGCTCTGTTTTCGAGTTCTCGGGCGGTGCGGCGAGCGATCGCTAATAATATATCGCTAACTTCCACATTCCCCATATCTAAATCTTGGTCGGCTTCAAAGTAAATAACATGATAGTTCTCTGCTTCCAGTTCGCTTTTGAGTCGCAGGAGTTCGGTAGATTTGCCGCAGCCGATATGTCCGGTAAAAAGATGACAGGTAAAGACGTTGTTTTCTGTCCAAGTAATGCGATCGATGAGTTCGCTAATGACTTGGCCGCCTCTGACGGCGGAGAAGTCGATATAATAGTGTTTGTCGGGAAATTGGGAGACGTTTAGGGTTTTCGCGGGATTGGTAGCGCGGTAAAATTGTTGGGGAGTAATGGGCATTTATACAAATTTCCTTTTTTTAACTTAACTCTTTATAATTCTAAAATCGATTGGTATTGAGCGATCGCGCTTTTACAAACAATCATTTATTGTAAAATCAGTTGAATAAATCGATTTCAGATTGTTGCAGTATTTCTTCAATCAACTTCTGATTCTCTGGCTTCTCAGATTTCTTAAGGTATTCCAATGCAGTTTGTCCTACCAGAGGTTGTTTTGCGATAGTAGTGAGAAGCAATTGGACAGTGTGACGAAGCTCTTGTTTCTCTAGTTGTCGTGCTGCTAAAAGCAGAAATCCTATCACGCTGAGAATTAAACTTAGAGCTGCTGGAATGAACGGAATCCACCATCCTCCTAAAAACATACCATAAATGATTCCCACTAAACTCAAAAGAGCTATCGCTGTTGAGATTATCATTTTTATAGAATGTTTAAAGTACCAGTACCAACCTAAAGCCGATCCAATGAGTCCCCAAGCTAAAATCCAAATCCATTCTAAAGGTTCGTTCCAAACTCGCAACATCGGTCGTCCGTCCAAAGCACCATTTAATACTTGACTGGCAATATTCGCATGAATGGTAACACCTGCTATATAAAATTTTTGGTCGGGACGATCGTAAGAAGTTTGGTAAAGATCGTTTATACTATCGGCAGTTGCACCAATCAAAACAACGCGATCGCTAAGTGCTTTGGAAGGAATGCGATCGTTGAGCAAGTCAGTGAA
>JBFRWJ010000109.1:0-5084 GCA_051439525.1 Spirulina sp.
TTTTTGTGCTGTCTGATTTAAAAGCAAAAATACTCTGGGGACTAAAGTAATAATGTGTATTCTTAAAATCGCGCAATTTTTAGCTGGGGCTATCATGAATTTGCTTTTGTCTCGTTTCTTGAATTGGGTGGTATTTCTACCGATTAGACTCGCACAAAAATGGGTACAAAAAAAAGGATATCCTAATCCTCAAGGAAGTAGGGATTATATCGAGGCACTAGTGGCAGAGTATCGAGTCGCGATGGAAATATGTCGTCATAGTGATGTTTCTCTCGACGAACAAGCTCGAATTCGGGTTAAATTCTGCATTGGTTTGATGGGTGCGACTTGTCAGATCGTGCTCGAAAGCTATCGAGTTGCAATCCGGAATATTTGCATCGTTATCAATTACATTGTTTTTGTTTGGGGCTTTAAAGGAAAAATTGACTCTCATGCTTTACAGCCTATACTCAATTTAGATGCCGTTCCAATCAGCCTCGATCGCGAGGCTCGAATTGTCAGTTGGAGCGAGCGAGCCGAGCTTGCTTTCGGTTACGAGACAAGAAATGTGTTAGGTCAAAGTTCGTTAGGACTCATGATTCCGAGAACCGAGTCTACAGGGCGATTGCTTGACGAAGCGATTTACAGAATATGCAAGAATCCGAGAGGATTCTACATCCATTTAAACGAAAATCTCGATTGCGAAGGAAAACGCTCTTATTATCTTTGGCTTAATCTTCCTATCTATAATGAGGAGCATGAGTTACATAGAATTCAATGTTATGGAACCCGTATCGACTCATTTTTATGGATCGTTCGAGTCTTGGTAAGGGGATGGAAAATATTCTCGAAATAATTTAACTGGCTTGTGTTGTCGTCTTGCACAAGCATTTTTTATCCTTAACATAAGGAGTTAAAATCATTAATTCTGGTAGTTAGTTTCCAGTAGATAAAATAACTCGTGCAAGCGCTCAATGTTTGTGAGATACAAATAACCGATTAAAGTTTCCCAACTCGTCGCTTGTTGATAGATTTCTGCATCGAGGCGTTGAGGTTTGCGATTGACGGCATTGCGTCCCTGACGCAAAATCTCCTTTTCTGACTCCGTTAAATAAGCTAAAATCGATCGCAGTTGCTCGGCCTGACTTTCGGCGCGAACGCGAGCGACGACGCGATCGTGATAATCGGAAATCCGTCGGGGGGGCAGCAAAAAATAAGTTCTTACATAAAGTTCGTAAACCGCATCCCCCAAATAAGCCAAAGCCGAGGGGGATAAACGCTCGATCTGAAAGGGAAAAGCAACGCGATCGCGCATTGACTGCAAGCGATCGCCCTTCCAATCCCGAATATTACCGGAATCCTGTGCTGACAGTGCTTCTACCTCATTTTGAACGTTGAATTGCTACTTTGAAATGGGATTGACAGACTCCCAAAACGCGATCGCGTTGGCAGAGGACTCCTCCCTTAACCCTGGATGAGAAGATTCTTATTTTCCGTCCTGACTCGGTTTTTTGACATTGGCAATAGCCGCATCCAAATTCTCTTGGAGGGAAAGAAACTTCTCCAAACGCACGAGTTTAACCGTCTGGGTCACTCGAGGGTTGGTCACGATTTGTAAACTTCCACCCGCCGTTTGAGCCTTTTTCACCAATTGGACTAGAGCCCCCAAACCCGAGCTATCCACAAAATCAATTTGGGATAAAACCAAAATGACATGACTGGGGCCATTGTCAATATGAGTGCCGAGAACCTTCCGGAAGGTCGGTTCTGAAAAAGCATCGAGTAATCCGGTCAGCCGGAAGATTTGATAGTTGTCCTGAATTTCCCGCGTGCCTCTCAAGCTCACGGTTAAATTGAGTTGCTCTGGAATAGCGGCCTCCTCATTGTCAGGTAAAAATTGAATGCACTCCAACTCAATTCAGAGATTATCGTCGGAGATCGATCGACCAATAGAAAACTATTAGCATTTTATTGTCGATCTTATAGCACAAAACCTTGTCTCGTGCAGTCCCCATCGCAAATCTTCTGTTGAGAGGGGAACTGCGCGAGAGGATCGGCGTTATTTCTTATTTTCGCGCATCAATCGAACGAATCGCTCGAACAAATAATCGGCATCGTGAGGCCCCGGACTGGCTTCGGGGTGATACTGAACCGAGAAAAAAGGTAAAGTTTTATGACGCAAACCCGCTACGGTTTTGTCATTGAGATTGAAATGGGTGATTTCGATGTCATCCCCCAAAGATTCTGCCGTTACCGCAAACCCGTGATTTTGGCTGGTAATTTCCACCTGCCGATCTAACCCGCAAGGTTGATTTAAACCGCGATGACCGAATTTGAGCTTAAAGGTTTCCGCCCCGAGAGACAGCCCGAGAATTTGGTGTCCCATACAAATCCCAAACATGGGTTTTTGACTTTCTCGCAAGACTTTCACCGTTTCAATGCCTTCTTGGACGGCAGAGGGATCCCCGGGCCCGTTGGAGAGAAAAATGCCATCGGGATCGAGGGCGAGAATGTCCTCGGGAGGCGTACCGGCGGGAAGTACGGTAATCTGACAGCCATAACTGGCCAGTCGTTTGAGGATATTGCGCTTGACCCCAAAATCAAGAGCAACGACTTTGAGGGGTGGCTCGTCTTTGTCGTCCCCCGCCGCAAATTCCCAAGTATTGGCAGTTGCTTCCTGCCATTCGTAAGGGGCTTTCGTCGTCACTTCCCGGACTAAATTCAAACCCGCCATACTCGGGGCGGCTTGAACTTGGTGGAGGAGTTTGTCCGGGTCGAGAATTTCCGTCGAGACCCCCCCATTCATCGCCCCCGCCGAACGAATTTTACGGGTTAAGGCACGGGTATCAATACCATAAATGCCCGGAATGCCGTGCTGTTTGAGATAGTCGGACAAAGATTGAACCGATCGCCAATTACTGGGACGATAACAGATATTGCGCGCGATCGCGGCTTTGATCTGAGGGCGATCGGATTCTTCATCCTCCGGGTTCACGCCAGTATTGCCCAATTCGGGATAAGTAAAAACAATCAGTTGACCGCAATAACTGGGGTCGGTTAAAACTTCTTGATAGCCGCTCATGCCCGTATTAAAGACAACTTCGCCGATCGCGGTTCCAGTTGCACCAAAAGCAAAACCCTGATAGATACTGCCATCGGCAAGGACGAGGAGGGCAGGATTAGCCTGAGAAATTGGCATAGGATTAATTTGACAAGATCGAATTTTTTGGTTAAATGACATTCTATCTTTCATCCTTCATCCTTCATCCTTTATCCTTCATCCCTTTATAATTTCTTCCCCTTTCATCCTTCATCCTTTCCCATCATGACCTTTTTTCTTCGCAATATTTGGTATTACGGCTTACCCGGCAGTCGCCTCAAACGGGGCAAAATGCTCGCCAAGACGTTATTGGGAGAGCCGATTTTGTTTGGTCGCCGCCAAGATGGGAGCGTTTTCGCCCTGCGAGATATTTGTCCCCATCGCGGCATCCCCCTCAGTTGCGGGCGTTTTGACGGCAAGGAAGTCGAATGCTGCTATCACGGCTGGCGTTTTGATGGGGAGGGAAACTGTCGGGAAATTCCCGCCTTGGTAGAAGGGCAAACCCTCGATCTCAAGAGATTTGGGGTGAAATCTTATTTAGTGCGAGAAGTTCAGGGGAATATTTGGATTTATATGCCCGACGCGATCGCGCCCCTAGAACCGGAAATGGACGTGCCTCGGGTGGCAGAATTCGGCGATCGCCCTTATCAATTTCTCGAAACGGTGCATTTCCCCTGTTTTGTCGATCATGCCGTGGTGGGGTTAATGGATCCGGCTCACTCTCCCTTCGTCCATCGGGCGTGGTGGTGGCGTTTTGAAGGGAATTTTCAAGAACAGGCGCGGCTGTTCGTCCCCTCTCCTTACGGATTCACCATGGCACGGCATAAAATCGATATTGTTACCCCCATGTATCGTTTCTTGGGGGGAGGTCGAGTGCCCGAAACCGAGATCTCCTTTCGCTTACCGGGAGTGCGCATCGAAGAGCTCAGAGCCGGGCGATCGATTATCACCTGTTTAACGGCAGTGACTCCCCTCTCGGAGACCGAAACGGAAGTCAACTTCATCGCCTATTGGACTGTTCCTTGGCTATCTCCTTTAGTTCCTTTTTTGCGTCCCTTTGCCAAAGCCTTTCTCAACCAAGATCGCCGGGTGGTCGTCCAACAGCAAATCGGTTTAAAGTACGATCCGCCCCTGATGTTAATTAATGATGCCGATACTCAAGCCAAATGGTACTACCAAATCAAAAACGAATTCTTTCGCGCGGTCGGAGAAGGGCGCAAATTTGAGAATCCCATCAAAGAACGGGTTTTAAAATGGCGCGGTTAATATTCAAGTCGCAACCACTCGGGTCAAGTTGGAGTAAGGTGGGAGTATCGATCGCGATCGCTGTAAGCGCAAATAGAGGAAAATTATTATGTTTGGTTTGGGTTGGGCAGAAGTGGCCATTATCCTTGTCGTCGGTCTGGCAATTTTCGGTCCGACCAAGATTCCTCAATTAGGCAGTGCCTTGGGAAAAACCCTGCGGGACTTCCAAGATGAAGTCAAGAAACCCGGCGATCGCGAAGATGAATCCGATGAGGAAGAAAGATAAAGTTATCTCCTCGGTTCCCCGTTCCCTAACGGGCGGCGGGTGATGAGTGACTGGTGAGGTGGTGAGTGATGTTCCCGTCGCCGCAATTTTTTCAAAGGGGCCAGATCCGCAGAACCAAAGTGGATGCTACAGATGACGTGGTAGGCCTCCAAGAGTTTAATCAGCCAGATTGCCTCTTTGGGAGGCAAACCTGCGTAATTCTTGAAAAGAATGGCAAATTTCCGCTCTAATTCCGATCGCAAGGACGGACACAATAAAATGACTCTGAATAAAACATCGAGTATGCCGTTGCTTCCCAATCCTTCCGTGGCGCTCATCAACACATAAGGATCTGCTTGTCGCTCGCTCTCTACCGTTAAAAATTTCAGCAGTTTTTTTGCCGTTCGTAACAGTAATGAGTTATTGGGTTTTTGGGAGTTATAGTTTTCGAGAAGCCCGTCAATATATTCTTTCAATTGAGGATTAAATTGCTCC
>JBFRWJ010000110.1:0-4182 GCA_051439525.1 Spirulina sp.
GTATAAGAGACAGGAGCGGTGCCCGATTTGCCAGCAATAGGATAGCCGCGAATATTCATATTCGCCCCCGATCGCCGAGTCGAAGCCGCCATTTTCTCTAGGACAATGCGACTCGTTTCTTCAGAAAATACGGTTTTGAGGGGACGGGGATCGGGATGGGCGATCGATTTGCCCTGAGAGTCCACCCAAGCGCGAATGAGATGGGGTCTAACCAACTGACCGCCATTGGCGATCGCGGCGTGAAGTTGCGCTAATTTCAGAGGGGTCAGGGAAAATCCTTGTCCAAATGAGGTCGTTGCCGCTTCCACGGGAGAGGCCAAAAATTTCTTTAAATCTTTCAATTGTCCGGCACCTTCCCCCGGCAATTCAATTCCCGCTCTTTGCGTGATACCCAAATCCATCAAAGCTTGGTGATATTGCCTCACGTTCATGCGCTGCACCAAATCCACCATTCCCGTATTGCTCGAGTGTTGGAGAACCCGGATCAAATCGAGACTCCCGCGCCTGCCGACCCGATCGTAGTCGTGGTTTTTAATTTCCCAATGTTCGATTTGCATTTTGCCGCGATCGTTAAAGACGCTATTGGCATTAATGACTCCCAATTCAAGGGCGATCGCGATATTAATGGGTTTAAAAGTCGAACCGGGTTCGTATAAATCCGTCACCGCCCAACTTTTAAATAAACTGACTGGGTACTTAGAATACTTATTGGGATCGAAAGTGGGCTCGCAAGCCAAGGCCAGTAACGAGCCATCTCGCACGTCCATAACGATAATTGTCCCCCGTTTGGCTTGATATTTCGCCAAACTCTCCTTGAGCAGCGATCGCACCACCCGTTGCAGGCGCATATCGAGGGTCAGTTGCAAGTGTTTGTCGTCAAAATCGATAAACCCTTCCGACAGGGGATCGGGAACTAATGCCCCATTGCCGGCGCGGCGCAGTCTGAGGGTGCGAATTTTGGGTTCGAGTAAATCTTGTTGGGTATATTCTAAACCCGCCTGTCCTTGATGGTCTAAATCAACATAGCCCACCACTTCCGAAACGAGTTCCTGTTGGGGATAAAGACGAGAATACTGACGGATGAGTTCTAACCCATCGAGTTTGAGGGCAGTAATTTTATTGGCGGTCTCTTCGGGTAAAGTTTGAGCGAGGCGCAGTCCGCTTTGATATTTATCTAATCTTGCCAATAACTTGCGACGATCGCGATCGAGCAGTGGGGCTAATTTGTCCGCCACTTCCCCCCGAGACCCCTTAAATTGATTGGGATGGGCATAGAGGGTGTACACGAGGCGATCGCTGGCTAAAACATTGCCGTTGCGATCGACAATGGGTCGCCGGGGAACGTAAGGACGCATATAAACTTGTTGTTGTTGTTGCGCCTTATTGGCCAAGCGATCGGCTGAGGACACTTGCAATCGATACAAATTGAATCCCAATCCTCCCATCCCCACCAACAGGATTCCCCACACTAACAGCAAGCGAGCATTGCCTAATTTTAACGGGGTTGGCTGACTCTCTCGCGATGGCTTGTGGGTCTTGGGCGTTGGGGGAACGGTTTTGGAGGAATCAACTGAAGGTTTGTTTCTCGGGCGCAGGGGCGTAACTTTCATGGGAAAGGAGGAAGGAGAAAGGATGAAGGAAGAAGAAAGTGCGGAAAGATAAAAGATCGATTTAACAATTACCTGCCTCTTATTTCTTCCTCTTTGCCAAATCATCCCGATCTTAATATCCCAAGGGGGTGTTGGCAGGTGCTGGGTTGAGAGAGTGGGAAGATTGTGCCGACGCTTGCACGACAGTGGGTTCGATGGGAGAAGGTTCGAGAAAAATCGTATTCTTGGGACTCGGAGGCTGCAAGCCACTGCGATCGGCTTCTACGCCTAAATGATTGTTAATTTGGGCGCGAGCCATACTCAGTTCGTGCAGTTGTCGCTGTAAGGACTGGCGTTTTTGATAGGCACTGCTCCACTCTTGTTGAATGCCCACCATGGAAGAATAAACCATTAAAACGGCGATGACCAAACAAAAGGTCACAATGGAGGAGCTGTGTTTGAGGGCAATCAAACAGCGCAACCAAAACGGGATCGCGCGCGCTCTCTCTGGGAAGGGAGTGAGGCGACGGGGCTGTTGGGGAACCGGCGCAATGTGGGTTCTATTGGCAGTCGGAAGCGGGACGACATTCCCGAGGAATTCTTCGGAATGGCGTGGAGGTTGGGCAGAACGAGCAGATCTCGTCCTTCGTGTCGGGGAAGGGCGGCGACGATCGGGTGTAAAAGAGCGAGCAGAAGCAATCATATAAAGTATCTCCTTGAGTTACAAATCTTAAGATGAATTTACCTCCGAAAAGGACGAGAAACCGTCATAATCCTAGCATTAGAACTTAGAATTGGGGATTCCCCTCAGATGCTAGAGGGGTTGATGGGGCAAGGGGGTCAAGCCTTGATGACCTTATACCCCTCGTCTCTTCAACCGAGCTCGGAGATCCCGGGTTTCTCAATTTTCTTGCGCCTTAACTCATGATGACTCGATCGCGGGGCGCGCGACAATCTGTAAATATTAGCCCAAAAAAATACACCCATACATCTAGTGCCGGGGTGTATATAGCAATCAGAGATGACCGAGGCGGCGATCGCTTTTTTCAATTATCAATAGCGAGTCGCGATTAATACTTTGAGTGAGGATTTCCTCGGTGATAATTTTTGACGCGATCGGGAATGTCAAGATTTGCAGATAAGCGGGGATCGGGGATAGAAGGGGAAGGTTGCAAAGATAGCGGTAATTCTCCCGCCCACACTGGTAAATCATAATCCGCTTCATCATCAATGGGCGGGCCCGATCGCATTTTAGCGGAGGCTTCGTTTAGGGGCAAAGATAAGACTAAAGTTCCCGCTAATTCTTTCGGGTTGGGAGAGCGAACGTCCTGCCAGCGATCGCGGATAATATGGTCGGTAAATGCTCGTAAAGCTGTTAATTTTTCGGCTTCGTTATCAACGACTGTTGCCGTCCCAAAAGCGACGACAGAGCGATAATTCAGAGAATGGTGAAATGCCGATCGCGCTAACACCAAGCCATCTAATAACGTGACAGTAAGGCACACTTCTACCCCTTCTCGGAGGGTTTTTAACATACGACTGGCAGGAGAACCGTGAATGTAAAGGCGATCGTCAATTCTGCCGTAAGCGGTAGGAATGACAAAGGGTTGATGATTGGCAATAAAACCAACGTGACAAATTAAACCCTCATCTAAAATTTGGTAAATCGTCTCGCGATCGTAGTTTCCGCGTTTGGGGACGCGACGAATTTTGGTTCGTGAAGTAACGGGAATGTTAGTCATTGGTTATTGGTTGTTGGTTATTGGTTATTTGTTGTTGGTTGTTGCCTTTTTCTACAAAGCAAGGCGCATTGAATTACTTTCAGTAAAACCGACACTTTCATAAACCGATCGCCCCATGGGAGAGGCATTTAAAACGGCATGGGTGCAATTTAGAGATTTAAGATGATTAACGGCACGTTGGGTAAGCTGAGTGGCAATGCCTCGCTTGCGATGGGAGGGAATGACGTAAACTCCCCAGATGTAGCCATATTGATAATTTTTGAGGAGAATATTGGGGTATAATCCGGCAAAACGCTGACAGCTCACACAGCCGATCGCTTTGTTCTCTTCTTCGGCAATAAATGCCTTATAGTCGAGATCCCGGCGGGCGGATTCGATGTATTCTCGGACGAGGGCGAGATAATTCGGCGCGATCGCCTCTTCTGCAATCTCAATATCCACCCACATATCCCGAAAAAAGTCGGCAATGAGAGAATCGTCTCGCAGGGTTGCTTCCCTCACTTGAATTGCTGTATTGACAAGCATTACCAAAGTTTCCAAAGATTTTATTTTTTAGCTTATCGATCGCACTGGACTTCCACAAGAGCCAATTTTACACTTTTTGATAAGTCCAATTTTGCTATTAAGATGGAACTCGCGATCGCTCTCGATTTCCAATCGAGGATTCCCCTGCACCAACAACTAATTTTATCAAGCCTGTCCATTATCTCTCGATTGATGACGGGTTTGCGGTATTTGGTGACGAGGACGAGATGAGCGGTAAGTTTGTAGACCGACCGAAAACCTCTGTGATAGGTATTGACCATCAGCAAGCGATAAGCCTGTCTCTTATACACATATCCGAGCCCACG
>JBFRWJ010000111.1:0-18936 GCA_051439525.1 Spirulina sp.
GATCGCGGGAGTTCATATTTTACCGTTTTATCCCTACAGTTCCGATGATGGCTTTTCTGTGATTGACTATCTTGCCGTAAATCCCGAACTGGGAACGTGGGAGGATATATCGCGCATCTCCGAAAACTTCGAGTTAATGTTCGATTTAGTCCTCAATCACATTTCCAGCGAAAGCGAATGGTTTCAACAATTTAAGCAAGGAAAAGAACCCGGATGCGACTATTTTATCACAACCGATCCGGAAATGGATATTTCGCAAGTCGTGCGCCCGCGAACCAACCCGCTCTTAATGAAAGTTGCCACGGATTCTGGAGAAAAGCACGTTTGGGCAACCTTTAGTCACGATCAAATCGACCTAAATTTTGCCAATCCAGATGTTTTGTTAGAATTTATTAAAATTATTTTATTTTATGTCAAAGCAGGAGCCAAATATCTTCGCTTAGATGCAGTAGCTTATTTGTGGAAACAACTGGAAACGCCTTGCATTCATCTTTTCCAAACCCATGCTTTGATTCGAGTCTTGCGGGAAGTTCTGCAAATGGTCAATCCCGGTGTTGCTTTAATAACTGAAACGAATGTGCCAAACCGGGAAAATTTAAGTTATTTTGGCAATCGTAACGAAGCCCACATGATTTATAATTTTAGTCTGCCGCCTTTGGTTCTCCACGCTCTCCTACAAGGAACATCAGATTACTTAAAAACTTGGATGATGAGCATGCCTCCCGCACCGTTGGGGTGTGCTTATTTTAATTTTCTTGCCTCCCATGATGGCATTGGTTTGCGTCCGGCGGAAGGGTTACTATCCGATCGCGAATTTCAAGGCGTTGTCGAGATAATTAAGAAGTTTGGGGGAGAAATTGGCTATCGAACAAAACCCGATGGCAGCAAGGGACCTTATGAAGCAAATATTACCTATTTTGATGCCTTAAAAGGAACGATCGCGGGAGAAGATGAATGGCAAATTCAGCGTTTTATCTGCGCTCATACGATTATGATGTCCTTAGAAGGAGTTCCCGCATTTTACATTCATAGTCTACTCGCCACCCCCAATGATTATGAAGGCATGAAACGCACGGGAAGGCGGCGATCGATCAATCGCTATCGTTGGGATGAAGAAGAATTAAAACAATTACTCGACGATACCAATTCTGCCAATGCGATCGTCCTGCGAGAATTATCCCGACTTATTTCAATTCGTCGTCGTCAGCAGGCTTTTCATCCCAATGCCACCCAATATACATTACATCCTTTGAATAAGTCTTTATTTGTATTCTGGCGGCAAAGTATGGCACGAGATCAGAGCATTTTCTCCATCCATAATTTAAGCGATCGCCAGCAAGTTCTCGAACTCTCGACCTTAAATTTAGTCTTAATCGATCCTTGGTGCGATCTCATTAGCGGTAAAACGATTAATGATATTAGCGAGGAGTTTGTTTTAGAACCCTATCAATCCGCATGGATTACCAATAAGTTTTAAAAGCGATTTGGGTTTGTGCCAAGCGATCGCTTTTCTTGGGGGGAGACTCGGGAAAAGCGATCGCGTTCCTCAACTGAGGCAAAAACTGTTTTATAATGAAAAGAGTCTAGTTGGGAGATCGCTGTCATGTCACGGACTTATAAGGCTATTTTGCAAGGCGATCGCTTGCAATGGTTGGATGACGTACCAGAGACGGGGAATTTTCCTTTGCAAGTTTGCGTAACCGTATTAGAAGAAGATACAGAGAGCGATCTGCGATCGCGAGGTCAAAAAATGGCTGATATTTTAGCAAAACTTGCTCGCATTCATGCTGTGGATTCAATTAGCGATCCGGTTGCTTGGCAGCGAGAAGTGCGTCAGGATCGTTTGTTATTTGATGGCGATCGCGAATGCTTTTAGATAGTAATATTATCATCTATTCTGCCCAACCCGATTATGAGCAATTAAGAGAGTTTATTGCCGAAAATACTCCGGCTGTATCTGCCGTAAGTTATGTAGAAGTTCTCGGCTATCATCGGCATAGCGAAGAAGCAAGAAGATATTTTGCAGAATTCTTTCGCGTTGCTAGAGTTTTACCCATTTCCCAAGAAGTTCTCGATCGCGCAGTGACATTGCGACAAATGAGACGAATGACATTAGGAGATTCATTGATTGCAGCGACAGCTTTAGTGTACGATTTGACTTTAGTCACGAGAAATGTTGCAGATTTTCGCTGGATCGATCGCCTTGCTCTTTTGAATCCTTTTGAAAATGGGTAACTGAATGGCGATCGCTTTTCTTGGGAAGAGACTCGGGAAGTGCGATCGCAGCGATCTCGATCTTGCTTTGTTGGAGAAACGCGATCGCTTTCTTTCAACTAAGGCCAACACTGTTGTACAATGGAAAGGAGCTAATTGGGAGATCCCTGTATCATGTCACCAAGTTATAAGATTATTTGGCAATGCGGGCGCTTGGAGTGGTTGGATGATATTCCAGAGAGGAGCAATTTAACTTGACAAATTTACGCGATCTTGAATAAATGGTTTAGAATCATCAGTATATATTATATATAATATGGAGAATTTAAAAATGAGTGGCTTTTTACTCATATCTTGATTTTTTAGATTTAATCACTTCTAATGTATTGTCATGCTTCTTTCCCTCAATGATATCTTTCAGATGAATTTGTCCATTGATATATTGAATGTGAATTCTCCAACCTGAAATCTTATCAATATCGGCACGATATACAGCTTGCTTAATTCCTTTTACTTTATGCAATCTTGTTTTGGGAAATGTTCGCGTTCTATGACATTCATTATCCTCAAGTTCTGCTAATGCTTCGAGAAAACTAATCTTGAGTTCGTCATTTGGTAGAGTATCCATCGCCTCATAAATAATACCATATTCATCGCAAAGTGTTAGAGTTTGTGCCATAGAACCTTAAGAAATTTTTGCCACTTCTGGGATTTGAGAAAGAAAATCTTGATATAAAGACTTTGCGATCTGTTGGTATATCCTTCCAGCTTCTTGAGGTGCGATCGCTCTAAATAAAGTAAAAACGATCTGTCTAAAAATCGGATCTTCATCGATCGCTAAAATAAGATTCAATCTTGGGGAAATTGGCAAGATATAAAGGGAAGATTCATAATCGCGAGTCAATGCAGGTAAACGAGGTTGCAGGAGTTTTCGATCGCCTTCAACTTGGCGATCGCGAAAAAGAGCAATAAAATCATTGATGCGATCGCTTATTTCTGTCCTTTCTTCCGAACCGAGACCAGCTAAATCGTTTTCAAATTCTTGGGTTGATTCGATAAAAATATCCATAACTGAATGCTGCGATCGTTTAACTTTATTTTAACAGTAAGACAACCTCAGCCCGATCGAGGCGAACTTCTCCAATTTTTTTGAACAAAAGTTAAATCTCGTAACATTTTTTACATTTTTCTTCATATTTTTCCTCTCGAAGCGGACAATGGAAGATAAACTGGAAAGTTTGTGTAGAGTGCGATCGCCAGATTGAGACAGAGAGTTGCTCATCTTAATATGCAGTTTTCGCATTCTACCATGTAAGATTCGGAGTTAAACAAGCCGTGGTCATTGAAATTCCTCAAACGAAGTACGAAAGCAAAACCCAAGAAATTGCCAAAGACCTGATCGCTGCAACCCGCGAAAAACGTTCTTTTTTCGCCAAGATGCAAGACCAGATGCGTCTCGATGATAAGCTCTTAGATTGGGCAATGGCCAACCCGGGGTTGCGCTACCAACTCTTTAGCTTTATTGATTGTTTGCCAGCATTGCGGAGTAAAAGCGAGATTGCCCGTCATTTTCAAGAGTATATGAGCGTTGAATCCGTAGAATTGCCGGAAATGCTCAAAAAAATGATGAATTTCGCCGATCCCCACTCTCCCCCGGCACAGATTGCCGCAACGACAGTAGAACAAGCGGTTAAAACCCTCGCCTATAAATATATTGCTGGAGAGACGGTTCCTAAAGTCTTAAAGACCATCGATCGCTTGCGGAAGGATAAGATGGCATTTACCCTCGATCTCCTCGGAGAAGCGGTCATAACCGAGTCTGAGGCACAGGAATATTTACAAAGTTATCTGGATTTGATCGAACAGTTGGGAGAAGCGGCGAAAAAATGGCCATCTATTCCCCAAATTGACGAAGCGGACGGACAACCGTTAACCAAGGTACAAGTTTCTGTAAAATTAACCGCATTTTATTCCCAATTCGATCCCCTCGATCCCGAAGGAAGTCAAGCAAAAGTTTGCGATCGCATTCGCACCCTGTTACGTCGGGCAAAGGAAGTCGGTGCCGCCATTCATTTCGATATGGAACAATATCGTTATAAAGATGAGACCCTCGCCATTTTGAAGGATTTGTTAATGGAAGAAGAGTTCCGCGATCGCACGGATATCGGCATGACCATTCAAGGATATTTACAAGATTCGGAAGCAGATCTAAAAGGCATTATCGACTGGGCAAAACAACGAGGAAACCCGATTACCATTCGTTTGGTGAAAGGAGCATATTGGGATCAAGAAACCATTATTGCCGTGCAAGAACGCTGGTCGCAACCCGTCTTTAATCAAAAAGTCGCAACCGATCGCAATTATGAAAATTTAATGCAGCTTTTGTTGGAAAATCACGAGTATTTATATGCAGCGATCGCATCTCATAACGTCCGCACCCAAGCCCGAGCGATCGCGATCGCGGAAACTCTAAATATTCCTTCCCGTTGCTTTGAAATGCAGGTTTTATATGGCATGGGAGACCAACTCGCAAAGGCATTAGTGAAGCGAGGACATCGGGTGCGAGTCTATGCACCTTATGGGGATTTACTCCCCGGAATGTCCTATTTAATCCGCCGTTTGTTGGAGAATACGGCTAATAGTTCCTTCCTGCGGCAAAATATGGAACAACGTCCCATTGAAGAATTAATCGCCCCGCCAAAGGTCGAATCGAAACGTCCTTTAATTGCCAAATCTGCTTGGCCGAATGCGTCGAATACCGACTACGCGCAAGAAGCGTTACGAGCAAAAGCCAAACAAGAATTAACCAAAGTTCGCAACAGTTTGGGGAAAACTTATTTGCCCTTAATCGATGGGGAATACGTGCAAACTTCCGAGGTCTTGGATTCTGTCAATCCTGCCAATCCTAGCGAGGTTGTCGGGAAGGTGGGACAAATTTCCATCCAACAGGCAGATGAGGCGTTAAAAGCCGCAAAAACTGCCTTCCCGGGCTGGAAGAAAACCCCGGTACGAGAACGAGCGGGAGTCCTGCGCAAAGCTGCCGAAATCATGGAATCTCGCCGCCACGAATTGAACGCTTGGTTATGTTTTGAAGTGGGGAAAATTCTCCCCCAAGCAGACGGAGAAGTCTCCGAAGCGATCGATTTTTGTCGCTATTATGCCGATGAAATGGAACGATTGGATGAGGGAAAAAGTTACGATTTAGCGGGAGAAACCAATCGTTATTTCTATCAACCTCGGGGTATTGCGGTCATTATTTCTCCTTGGAATTTCCCCATCGCGATCGCTATGGGCATGACGGTAGCCGCTTTAGTGACGGGTAATTGTGCCTTACTCAAACCCGCCGCCCCATCTTCCGTCATTGCTGCAAAAATCGCTGAAATTCTGGTAGAAGCGGGCATTCCCAAAGGCGTGTTCCAATATGTTCCCGGTCGGGGTTCGACGGTGGGGAATCATTTAGTCACTCATCCCGACGTTCACTTAATTGCTTTTACGGGATCGCAAGAGGTGGGCTGTCAGATCTATGCCGAAGCAGCCAAGTTGCAACCGGGACAAAAGCACCTCAAGCGAGTCATTGCCGAGATGGGAGGCAAGAATGCTATTATTATCGATGAAAGTGCGGATTTAGATCAAGCCGTTGCGGGAGTTGTTGCTTCTGCCTTCGGCTATACGGGACAAAAATGCTCTGCTTGTTCCCGTGCTGTCGTTCTCGAACCCGTACATGATACTTTTGTTACTCGCTTGGTGGAGGCAACCAAATCCTTAAACGTGGGGGCTGCGGATCTGCCCAGTACCACCGTGGGTCCCGTCGTAGACGACAAGGCACGCGATCGCATTCGCGATTATATCGAGAAGGGCAAACAGGAGGCAAATTTAGCCTTTGAGGGGACGATTCCGGAGACGGGGTATTTTATCCCTCCCACCATTTTCACCGATGTTGCACCGGATGCGACCATCGCCCGAGAGGAGATTTTCGGTCCGGTAGTTGCAGTCATGAAAGCCCAAGATTTTATCGAAGCATTGGACATTGCCAATAGTACCCATTACGCCCTCACCGGGGGATTGTATTCTCGCACCCCCTCCCATATCAAACGGGCATCCGAGGAATTTGAAGTGGGGAATTTGTACATTAACCGCAATATTACCGGAGCCATTGTCGCCCGGCAACCCTTTGGCGGCTTTAAGTTATCTGGGGTGGGGTCGAAAGCAGGAGGACCCGATTATTTATTGCAGTTTTTAGAACCGCGATCGGTGACGGAAAATATTCAACGTCAGGGTTTTGCACCCATTGAAGGAGCAGAATAGTCAACATAAAAAATTGGTGAGGAATGGGATGTAATACTCTCGTTCTTCACCGATTGTCGGAGACAATGCCCTATCTCGATCCAGATGCAACTATCCCAGAGGCAAAGTTAACAAAATATTTGTTAGTCTGGAAACCAAAAGATGATAAATCGGGTTTCTTAGCACAAGCAGGATATACGCTAGAAAACTGGCAGCAACTCGATCGCGATTTGCGAAGTCTCTTAAAAAATGAGGCAACATTGAACAAACAAACTGCATTTGGAGATATTTACGAAATTCAAGGGACTTTATTAGGTTCTAATGGAATCAGGTTGCAGGTTGCGACTTATTGGATTGTAGATTCTGTATCGGGTGAAACCAGATTTGTAACTTTACTTCCCAATTAATAAAAGAGGTGAATTATGCAATTTGAAATGTTTTCTGAAGTTCAATTAAAAGAAGATCTTCCCGAATATAATTTACATCGGGGAACTTCTGCTATTATTGTCGATTATTGTCCGAGACCAGATGGCGAGGAGGATGGTTATGTTTTAGAAGTGTTAGACGATCTCGATCGCGCATTTGATGTCATTGCTCTGGCTGAGTCTCAAATTGAACGAGTTTCTGTAATTGTGTCATAGTAAGAGAAAAAAGTTGGAAATAAAATGAATAAAAATATTAAATATCCCATGCTAATCCAATGGTCGGAGGAGGATAACTGATTTTTGGTCAGTTTCCCCGATTTTCCGGGTCAAACATGGCGATCGCATGGCGAAACCTACGAGGAAGCAGTACAAAACGGGATTGAAGCCTTAGAATCCCTCATTATGGCCTATGAAGAAACTGGGGAAAGTCTTCCCAAACCAACAACTTGCAAAGTAGCATGAGAAAAACTCTTTTTTTTAGTTGGTTATTCTGGGTTAAGCATGGCGATCGCATTAATTGAGTGGTAAATATTCAATGCGATCGCGATATTCATCTTCAAATGATGCACCAGCGATTAAAATTAATTCATCGAGTAGTTGACCCATACCGAGATCGAGATCGATAATGAAAATACCGGGAATATGACGACCTTCTTCGATATGTTGAGCTAAATGCTTGGGCATTGATTTACGATTATTGGTGACTAAAATAAAATTATTCGTTTCACACCAAATCAGTATCTCTGGATCGAGAGTTCCTTTAGATGGAGCATCTAAATCTCCAATAATTCTAACTTTGAGTTCGGGATTTTTCCGCACCAGTTGAGTTCGGAAAACGGGAGAAATATGTTCGTCAAGTAAGTATTGAATTGTCACGATACTCGAGTTTCAGACAATTTGATTTTAGCTTTGAGATCGCGGATTTTCAAGCGTGCGGGAGAGGGATTTTGCTGTTGTTGCTCTCGCATTTGACGAGAAAATTCTAGCCAGTCGGCAAAATAATCATCGATCTTTTCTTTATTTTGCAAATAATATAAAATTGTTGCATAGACTTGCTCTAATGTAACGGTATGAAAGCGTTCTTCAATCTCTTCTGGTGTTTTACAGTGGTAGATATATTCGTATAGGATACTCTCAATACCGATGCGAGTCCCTTTAATCCGAATATCGTCGGGTTCTAGAAAATCAAAATATTCTTCAAGTTGCATGGTTAGTTTGTTTGACTGTTGTTATTTTAGCAGCGATCGCCAAAAAATGCGATCGCGCATTTGACGTTATTGCTCTGGCTGAGTCTCAAATTGAACTCGTTTCTGCGAGCATGTTATTATACTATTGATTCTTTATTTTTACCTTTGCACAATCTCCACAAATCTGCCGATTATATGGTGATGCTTTAGCTTCTTCCTCACTTCTAAAGTAATCTATTCCTCCCTCCCTTTCTTCTGCTTGTTCCGGAGTAGGATATCTAACACATCCTTGCGGTATATGATATCTATCGCTTCCAGACCAAGCTCTAATGGGAAATTGCTCATATATATTGGAATTAACCATAGCTGTTTGTTTGCGAGTTAATGAAATCCATTTAGATAATTTGAAAATTTGATAGAGTTGATGAATATTTTGATTTTCTAAACAATTTTTTCCTAAATCGTTTAAAAAATCTTGGATTTCTGAGTCTTCAGGAGTGTAGTTTTTAATATGTTTTTGATCTAAACGACTTAAAATATATTCTACTTTATCATGTTGTCTGGATCGAGAGAAAGCACGAAAACTAATCACATCAATAACAGGATTAGATACTTTTTGAATAAAATGCAAAGGTTTATAATGTTGTTTCTTCAGAGGTTGCAATCTATCAAACAAAAAATACTTTTGTTCTTTAAGTGCTGATAATGCTAGAACAATAGAATCTCTCTCTCTATTAGAACTTCCTTGCGATAGAAGTTCAACAAAACTTATAAGTAACCAGTATTTAGAATGCAGTCTATTTAATCGTCTAGCCTCATTCTTATCATTAGTCCGAGGAACAAAGTCAGAAGGTTGGAGTTCCTGAATAAGTTTTAAAATTTCTTGCCAGAGATATGTATAAGATTCGTCAATTTTAGTTCCAATATTTCGATGAGAAGATCCTAAAAATGTCTGAAAAATATATTGCACCAAATAACCTGATAAGTCGTTTGGAAAAGCATATTTAGCAGTCCATCCTAAGCATATCCATGCTATTGTTGTTACTAAAAGAAAAAGGAACGTTGTAATATAATTCCAAACCTTTCCAATCCATGATTGGAATTCAAGATGATTAGGTAGTTCAGCAATGGATGAGGTAAAATCTTGATTTTGTTTAAGAATGTTGATTTCAACGAAATTTATTAATAGTTTGATTACCTCCTATAACGAAATTACCAGTATTAGATTCAACATTAACATTTCCCATCTTAATATTTGGGGCTTGATTGCCACTCGAATTTTGACTTACGTTGTTGTTTGTGGTTGTTGTTTGGAGATTTTCCAATTTTTTAACAAGTGTTTCTAATTCTTCTCGAAAATTAATATCTTTGGGTATTTCCTTAAGAATTTCAGCTTCCAAGATTTGTGGATTCTCAGTTGCTTGCTCAATAGCTTGGCTTCCAGCAAATTTTTTGTATAGAAGTGAAGCCAGCTTTTGAAGATACTCTTTAGTATCAGCACCAATTTCCTCTAATGCTCCGCAAGTAATTTGTGAAACGAAAAAACTAACAGCCTTTGCTGCCAACATTTCAAGACTCATTATATTCTTGACTACTTAGAAATGTACATGAGAGAGTATAACATAAATATAATAAAAATGCAAGATCGCATATATTAACTGTTTTTTGGTCGGTTTCCCCGATTTTCCCGGCCAAACATGGCGATCGCATGGCGAAACCTACGAGGAAGCGGTACAAAATGGGATTGAAGCCCTAGAATCCCTCATTCTAGCCTATGAAGCCACTGGGGAAAGTTTTCCCAAACCAACAACTTGTGATTCTGCATCCATCAGTTCTTTTAATTGTTCAAAAATCAAAACTTCTTTTTCTTCACCATCCGTTAGCTTATCGTAAAAATAAGGATCGGAAAACCATTCCTCAAACGCAACTTCTAATAACCCATTTGGAGAAAGTTTTAATCGCCAATAAGCAGACATTCTGTTATCAACGACCTCAAATAATGGTGCGGGACTTCGCATGGGATAATACATCCCATTATCCTCGCAAATGTAGTACCAAACTCGTCCCTGCTTGACATAGAAAGCATACACGGTATAACTTTTACCAATCGTTAGGGGAAATTGGGTATCTTTTTTATAACCTCGTCTCGGATCGAGGTAACTATCGGGAAGAGATGCTCCAGTATTGGCAATACAGCGAATTTTCATTAAATTTCGTTTAATTGAGCAAGCGATCGCTTAATTCAATCCATTGTTCTACACTAACATTTTCTGCCCGACATTGGGGATTGAGATTTAATTCTTCTAGGAGAAGAGAAAGGCGATCGGGTTCGATGAGACTTTTTAAATTATTGCGTAACATTTTGCGTTTATTGGCAAATCCCAACTTCACTAACATGGCTAAATGACGGGGATCGCGAACCTTTTTTTCTCGCAGGTAGGGACGCAAGCGAACGACGGCTGAATTGACCTTGGGAGGAGGGGAAAATGCCTTTGCTGGAACTTCGCAGATCGATTCGCATTCCGCTAAATATTGGATGCGCACGGATAATGCACCAAAACTTTTAGAATTGGGTTGGGCGCAGAGGCGATCGCAGATTTCTTTTTGGACGAGTAAGACGATAGAATCGTAAGGGGGCGTAACGGGTTGGGCGATCGTTCCTAACAGTCGTTCGAGGATCGGCCCGGTAATATTATAAGGAATATTGGCAACAACTTTGTTGGGATTTTGGAACTTGGGAAAGTCAGTTAAAGTTGCACCAAGATCGAGTTCTAAAATATCTTCTTGCAAAACAATAAAATTTTCGCGATCGCCAAAACTTTTTACCAATTTCTTGCACAGATCCCGATCGATTTCTACAGAAACCAAAGCATCGATTTCCTCTAAAAGACGACGAGTGAGAATTCCCGTACCGGGTCCGATTTCCAAAACGCGATCGCACCGCTTTAACTCTGCTGCGTCGATAATTTTCTCTAATACAGCCTCCGATCGCAACCAATGTTGAGCAAAGCGTTTTCTTGGTCTAGTCATTTCAATGAACAATAGCTCTAGCTTCCTATGGAGAGTTAGAATCTCTTTTTAGGTCATGTTTAAACAATGTATTCACGAGCAATGTTCTCTTTTCTTCTCGGGGGCAAGCATTGCGCCCCGACAATCAATAAATTGCTTTTATTTTAACCTAATAAAACCATTAATGCTAAGGCAGGAACTCCCAACCCAATCATCAAACTTGCAGGCATCATTTTACGGGTTTTTGCCAAGCGAACGACGAAGGTTAGAATGAGAATAGCAGTAATCGCGATCGCGGCGGTTAATCCCCAAATTTGTCCCTGCAAAGACAACAATGCAGCAATGAGTAATAAAATACCACTGCCGCAGCCGGAAATTAAAGAGATTTTACTTTTTGCACGAATATAACCCATGATACCTCCCGCGATCGCAACGATTCCGTAAACAATGGCTGCCATGATTCCCAAACTCATAACGCATATCCTCCCAGAATGTTTTTCAAACCCTCATTCTAGAGGGAGCGATCGCATTCAGACGAATCATTGTGATGATTTGTTGCATTTGTTGCGATCGCGATCGCATCACTCATCCGATCCCATTCACAGGAGATGCAGTCGCGAGATCGCAGGTCTCTCGTTAGAATTCAAGTATCTTAGAAAGGTGTCGGGAAATTATTCGTGTTTTTAAATCTTATGTCAATTCAATCTTTAAGTTCCCAAGACCCAGTCCAGCGAGTAATCGAGGAGATTCTCGCTTCCCGCAAGATCACCCGCGAAGATCAAAATTTACTCATGTCCTTATTATTTGATGGGGTTTTAGGTGACACCCATGAAAGACAGGTCAATCGTATTTATGAAGCTGTCAGTCATGGATTAATCCGCGTTGTCGATTAAAATTAACAGAAATCATCTAAATTTCTTCCGAGCGCTTCGAGTTGTTCTGGAGAAAGCGATCGCTTCCTCTTAACTAATTCTAAGCGTTTTTGCTGTTCTCGTTACATTTCTAGGGTTGTTATTGAGTTGCAAAAGGAAAAGCACGTTTGAGTTGAATTAATTCATCGCGATGACCTTGTACGAGAACCCGATTTTTATGGGTTTCTTCTGTTTCTATTTTAATCGATACTTTTTCAACTCGTCCCGCACCTTTCCAGTAAAAATAACCTGCTAAGGGAGCAACGATAACTAACGCAATTGAGATGTTCCCGAGCGCGGGAATCAGATAAGTCAAAACTAAAGCCAAACAAAGTAACCCGATCGCGGCTAAAATCGAGAGGAAAATTGCTAAAAACCAACTCGGACGCACGAATCCTTCAAAGGTTAAGCGATCGCTGTCCGATTCGATCACTTGATAAGCGCGGCGATCGAAATAGGTTTGTAATTTCTCGAATACAGATTCTTGAGTTTCTTCTGTTATTATCTGGATCTCTTCGATTCGTTCTTTAATGGAAGCGCGAATAAAGAAAAATAAACCTACCATTAAAAGTAGTGTGAGTAAAAAAGTTGAAGATAATACAGAAGTGTTCATGGGTAATGGGTAATCGGTAATGGGGAATCGGTAATGGGGAATCGGTCATAGAAGATGAGAGTGGACTTGATGAACCAAGAATTCTACGCATTTCTAGCCGTGGGAGTGTCAAAACGTTCGCAACCAATCCACTAATCCTCGCAACACCGCCGCTAATTTTTCTAAGTTTAAGGTTTCAAAACGATCGCTGGGTTGATGATAATGGGGATTGCGAAAATTACTCGTATCTGTCACCATTATACCTCGATATCCCGCATCCCAAAAGGGTGCATGGTCGCTGCGGCGAGTATCGGACAGAATTTTTCCCCGAAAAGGAATGGGCAACCACTGGCAAGATATCTGATTTTTGCGGAAATGATGGTGCAGGGAAATCATGTCGGGAATCGTTCGTAAATTGCCGAGAAGTGCAATAAAGTCACCGCGATCGGGATAAAAATATTGCAGTCCGGGGGGATAACTTTGAGAATTCGGCGTTGCATCAAAATAGCCCAACATTTCTAGAGAAATTGCCAAACGCAACGGCTCTTTTTTCTGGTATAATTGATAAGCATAGTGTCGGCTTCCTTCCAAGCCAAATTCTTCCAGATCGAACGCAATCAATTGTAGGGGATTTTTGGGCGGATCGCGAGAAAAAATACGAGCCAATTCTAATAAAACTGCAACTCCCGTTGCATTATCATCGGCACCGGGCGAACCCGGAACGGTATCGTAATGAGCCCCAATTAAAATACTGGCTTTAGGGTTAGGATTTCGAGAGGGAAGTTTGAGAAGGAGATTTTGATGAGTACGACCGTTAAATTGAAAGCGATCGCGTTCTACTCTCCCCCATTGCTGTAATTGTTGATAGATATATTCGCGAACATAAAAATGCCCTCCCGATGCTAAAAAAGGATCGCGATCGCGAATAATTTCCTGTAAATGAGCCTTCAATCGCTTTTCATTTTCCATTACCTATTCCCCATTAACCATTACCCATAACCATGCTGGGCTAAAAATGCCAAGTCAATATCTGACGATCGCGTTTCTCCAGAAGCAGAATATCCCAAGAATTTTTCCACGTATTTCCCTAAAATATCCCCCTCTAAATTGACCCAATCTCCCGATTGTAGATAACTCAGATTGGTCTCGGCATAAGTATGGGGAATGACAGCCACGGTAAACCAGTGTCCCTCGCGATCGCAATCGGCGATGGTCAAACTAATCCCATTGACGGCAATACTCCCTTTAGAAACAATATAGCGGGCGATATAACGCGACCACTGGTCAGTTAACGAAGGAATGGGAACAAACTTCATTTCCCAAGCGCGATCGCTTTGCACCGACTCGAGCAAACACCCCGTCCCATCCACGTGACCCGTGACAAAATGCCCGCCAATTTTACTACCCGCCCGTAGTGAGGTCTCTAAGTTAACATAACTTAATGTTTCGCTTTTTCTACCTAAATTGGTGCGTTGTAGCGTTTCTGGAGAAGCCGTCGCGATAAATCCTTGGGGTTCGATTTCCTCAACTGTCAAACAAACCCCATCCACAGCAACGCTATCGCCAATTTCTAAGCCAAGCAAAATTGCTGCGGAATTTTCTTTCTCAACAGAAATAGTAAAGCGGTCTCTACCTTGGGGCTGAATTTTGCCCAATCCTTGAATTAATCCAGTAAACACGGCTTTTTTAATGAACGATGAACAATTATCAACAGATTGGTTGGATATGAGCGCGAGGGATGCTGAATCGTCTCTTGGTGCGCGTTCCATCCCCCCTTTATCCCCCCTAGCCGGGCTAGGGGGGATAAAGGGGTCGCACCGCCATTCAGCATATCCAATCACGCTGTTGGCGAGGTTTCCTCGCCATCCCCCAACTTCAATTATCAATGAAGAGGGGACGGGGAACAGACAAGAGAGACCGGGCTGGGCAAGAGGGAACGGGCAGATCGAAGCAGCATGAGGCGATTCTCCTTGTTTTTTTGCATTTCTTTAAAAACCTAATATAGTGCTTTCCTCCCCACTTGACTCATATTTTTCCGGTTTAACCTATTTATTTTTGGATTCTCCCTCCAATTACCTATTTACTTTCAACAGGAACACAATGTAATGATTAAATCAGCTACCAATATTTGGCTATATTTCTTCTTTCCTAATGTTGTTTTTTGGCTATTGCTTATTAGTCTCCGCATACATGGTTATGGTCTTAGAGGTTACTATACTAATTTAATGTTCGCCATCTTATCTTTCGGTTTAGGGCTAATTACTGCAAATGCGAGGCACTCTGCGCCTAGGCATGAATCAATAATATATAGGCAATTAGGAAAGTGGCAAGAAAATCTTTTTAGAGGCATCTTGGTTATCAATATGATGGCAAGCACCGTGACTATTTTTGCCTTTTTAGTATATCAGTTGAGTGGTTTTGCAAGTAGTGGCTGTATGCAAGAATTTACTTCTCCTTCTGGGCGGACTATTGTTATTAAAAGTTGTGGATTGACTTGCTATTATAGCTTGCACCAGAATCATTTTCTAGTCACAGAAGTTGAAGCATTCGCAGAGATAAGTCCTGAAATTATTGGTAAATGCCTAGGCGATCGTTTCAGGAATCTCAAACTAGAATGGAATCAATCTGAAACAGAAATTGACTGGCAAATTACGAATTACAATACAACCAGTGGCATAAACACAAATCCCACCCCCCCCATAACCGGTAAAGTTCTAGTTAAATAGAGTCAAGCGGTCGAAACCAAGCAAGGCATAAAAAATCACTGCACCCGACCCTATGGTAGGCAAAAACACAGGGTTCGTGTCACCAGACGCAATTCAAAAGGAAGGGCGATCGCCGCGAGGGAAACCGACTGGAAACCAACATTACCAAAAGTGGCCAAGAACCTGTTTACTCTGCGACTTCACCGCGCTGGTAGATGGGAATTTGAACGATCGAGTCCGTCCCCCAGCTAGGATGAGAACAAAACTCTAACCGACCCCTATGTTTCTCCGTAACAATCTGATAGCTAATAGGCAGTCCCATTCCTGTTCCCTTCCCAATTGCTTTGGTGCTAAAGAAAGGATCGAAGATGCGTTTTTGAACCGACTCCGGCATCCCCGTTCCATTATCAGAAATCGTAATGGTTATATACTTTGAATCGATTTGGGTCGTCCGAATGGTAATTTGGTTGGGTTTTTCTTCGATTTCTGAATAGGTTCGCTGGACGTTAGTTTCTTCGAGGGCGTCGATCGCATTGGTCAAAATGTTCATAAACACCTGATTAAGCGGCCCCGGATAGCATTCTACGAGAGGCAGATTGCCATAATCTCGAATCACTTTGATGGCTGGACGCTCCGGTTTAGGTTTCAATCGATGCTGCAAAATCAACAGCGTATTGTCGATCCCTTCATGAATATCGATGGCTTTGAAGTCGACTTCATCCAGTCTCGCAAAATTGCGGAGTGATAGCACAATTGCTCGGATGCGATCGGTGCCAATTTTCATCGAATTGAGGATATTCGGTAAATCCTCTTGAATAAACTCAATATCCAATGCCTCGGCCTCGGTGTCAATTTCTGGACTGGGGTTTGGGTAAAGTTTCTCGTAAAGCTGGATAAAGCTCAAGAGATTGTCGGCATAGTTTTGAACGTGAACTAAGTTGCCATGAATGAAATTCACCGGATTATTGATTTCATGAGCGACACCTGCCACCATTTGTCCCAAAGCAGACATTTTTTCACTTTGTACCATTTGAACTTGGGTGCGTTTCAGTTCTTCTAGAAGTTGTTGCAACTGAGTATTCTTTTCGTTGAGTTCTTGGGTTCTTTCCTCCACTTTGGATTCAAGGGTGTGGTTGTACGCTTCTAGTTGTTTATTCGCGTCTTTCTGTTGCTGTAGGAGTTGTTGAACGGAGCGAATTAATTGATTAAAAGCCTTGGCCAGCGTGCCGATTTCATCCTCTTGTTCAACCGTCGCTTGGAGAGCGAAATTGGATTCTTCTGTCGATTGTTGGGCGACGCGAGTCAGAGCTTGAAGGGGTCGGGCGATCGCACGGCTAGTCGAAATGGCCGACAAAATGGCGATCGCCACGGATAAACCGATGCTCGCCACGACAATTTTCCAAGTGACTTCATCTACTTGTCTTTTGAACTGGATGGCTTTGTCTACCTCTCGGGAAGCATCTTCAATCAAAGCCGCTAGATCTTCCGAGATTCTGTCAAATTCAAGCGCTACATCACTATTGGTAAATTCTGAGAGGAGAGCTTGCGATCGCTCGACATCGACAGGTAACTCGGGATTCCGATTGAGAATCAAAAAAACTCGGTGTTCCAAGTCGTGGGCATAGCGCTGAGGGACGCGCTGATAGGTTTCTAAGAAGGTGGGAATTGCGATTTGATGGACGTGAGCTTGATAGGATGAAGATGTAGTGGCTATAAATTCCTTCAGTTCCGCCCACTGGATATGGATTTCAGCTTTATGCTCTAGCAACCCAGCATATTCTGCTTGAAATTTTTCCCGATCCCGTGCCAGTGGGATGAGTTGCTGTTGATGAGTACGAGTCTGGAGAAGATTAGATTGTAGTTTATGCAGCAGAGCAACTTCGTTGCGCGAGTGTTCTTCTCTCTCTTCCGCCTGTTGTTGGTAATAATGTCCAATTCCAAAACCCGCAATGGTGCCGGATATGGCGATGCCTAGAGCAAGGGCTTGCCCTAAGCCGATCTTTTGCCCAACTGTGAGGTTCGATAGTTGTCGCCCTAAATGGTTCTGAATCATAAAACTTTTGAAATTAATCCAATTGCTAGAATTACGTTTTATACGAATTAAAAGCCAAACCTCTCAAACTCCTATTGTATTTTCCTCTGTTTCCTTATCCCCAAAGTTAACTTTAGTTTTATCCGACTACTTAGATTGACAATGGCCTTCCCCAACGTGACCTAAACCAATAATCGCTTCCTCTAATTTTCTATACGTTTCTTCATCTAGTTCGGTTCTTAAGCTTTCTAAGGTTACTGTTACCGTCCCCTCTCGAGCGAGTGCGGCCAAAGGATCGAATCCGACTGCCCAAGTGTTAATATCATCATCAGGGGACTCACCAGAATCTCCAAAAATATGATCGAAGTGAAACGTTGTTTCCAATTCTGCGAAAGATTCTTTTTTTAAAGATCCCTTGCTCTTATCTCCTATAAATTCTCCACAAATATATGCCAATTCTTTGGCAAAATTTAGATTAAAGTTAATCATTTTTCCGTCTTTTTTTGCCGTTCCCTGTAGCGCGATTGCACTACCTGCGGCCTCGCCATCTTCGGCTTTAACGACTTGCCAAGTGAGAGCATTGTACGTCCCTTCCGGGGCTTTAGCACTGCTGACTAAAATGGGATCGGCATTTTCATCTCCTTCTGCTAAATCAACAGTTTTGGGTTCGGTTAATAAAGTCACTTCAGCGATCGCTTCAATCTCTTTTCCGAGAGCGGATTCGTAAGGCAGTTCGGTTTGATAGGCAGTCACGTCTGCTAGCGTTACATAAACGCGAGCGAACTCAATTTCCCATCCATCTTTGGTCACAAAACCTTGACGAACAAAATCTTCTCCATTGGCCACTAAATTTAGAGTTCCCTTGGCTGAGTCCTCTGTCGCTTTTTCTTGACTGGAGGGTTGAGTTGTACAACTACTCACAAAACCTGCAAAAAATGCCGAACAAATGAGAGTAGAGAGAGTGGATTTTAAGATTGACATTGGTGCAAATTTAGACAACGTCAGAAGTTGTCCTGCCCTTGCGGGGGCAGCGATCGCATTCATCAATCCCAGAGCGGCGATCGCTCCCCCAACCCAAGTTGCCGTTCTCAAGTTTTTCATTGTCCTTAATTTTGTAATCGAGTCTATTGTCTGCGTTTTGATAATTTGAGGAGTAAGCCATTGATTTCTCCGGAAAGATTTGACTTTTTTCCGGTCACTGATTTAATCATACGACTCTCAAAATCAGAATGTAACCCTCTTTAATAACTCTTTAAAAAAGGTTTTTATTCACTACGATTTTCCGAATCATTCTCGTTATTTTTACTGACAACAAAATAAGATTTCGATTCCGAGGAGAACCCGTTCGCGTAGGGTGGCAAGAGCCGTATCGCCGATTCCCCATTCCCTGAATGGTTCTTTTGTTCTCCTTCGACGAGATCGCGCCGATCTCGTCGGCATTCATGGGCAAAACTCCATTGACCAATAAAATTATTTTCATGCTGTTTTTAACTGCAAGAGTTAATCGACAAGGCAACAGATTTGGCGCGATACCCCCTTCGCGATCGCGTTCAGCGCAATCAAACTTTATAGGACCT
>JBFRWJ010000112.1:0-4988 GCA_051439525.1 Spirulina sp.
GGGTGGGGAGTCCGGAGTGGAGAAACGCAACTCGCTTTGAATGATTTGCGATCGCTCTAATAAATTGCGAATGGCTGCCCCCAATTCCTCCATGGCAAAGGGTTTGGGGAGGTACAAATCGCACCCCACCTGATAGCCGCGAATGCGTTCGGCGGTGGTATTGCGTTCGGTGAGGAAGATGACGGGAAGCAAGCGAAATTCGGGACGACGGCGAACTTGTTCGACGAGTTCGTAGCCATCGGTTCGCGGCATTTTGATATCGGCAACCATGAGATGGGGATGGGAAGACTCTAATAGAGATAATGCTTCTTTCCCATCCTGGGCTGCAATGGTCGAGTAGCCGGACAGTTCGAGGTAATCGCTAATCGCTAGGCGAATACCGGGATTATCGTCCACGACCAAGATGAGTAAGGGCATAAGTTAGCAAACAAGCTTCTCAACCCGAGTTTACACCTTTCTGCGTGCAGTTGCGGCTAAAGTGGATTTTATGGTACAGAAACCGGCGATCGCGATGGGGTTAATAATTCTCGCGCATAGTCCAAGTCATAAGGAAAAGGCGGTTTCAGGGGTTGATAATCCTTCTCTCTGATTTCTCCGTGACGCAGGACGGCATTCACGAGAAAACACGGTTCTGAATGAGGATTGATCGCAGAATGAGGAATCCCTCGGGGAATTCTCACAATTTGCGGGTTGTGTTCGCTGAGGGGAATGTATTGATATTGGCGATTTTGCAACACGACTAAAACAAAACTCCCCCGCACGACTAATAATTGATCGGTTTGAGCGCGATGAACGAACAGATCGTCAATGGTTGCAGGGGGAATTTGTACCAATATGGTCTCGTGGCTCGATTGTGGGGTGTAAAAGTGAGACATTCCTCCCTTGATCGATTCAAGGGGTTGAAGAGTAACAGTTCTGGCAAGTCCCATATCAATTTGCAATGAACAATGAACAATGAGCAATGAACAATGCTCCCCACCATTGTAGGCCGGGATTTGTAAAGTTCTGTTGCAAAAATAACAAGAACGGGGATTTTGTGGTAAAGACTGAATGGAAAGAATCCTGCTCTTCAACCCCAAGCGATCGCTAGGATTGCCAAGACACTTGCAAGCTAGCGGGTTGGCTCAAATCTCCCGCCAAGATCGCACCGCGTTGGTTGGCATGGAGATGGCGCAGGATTTTGTAAATCTCCTCAACGCGATCGCTCGCGCCAGCTTTGTCGGCAACTTCCGAGAGGGAGAGGGGAGAGGTGGCAGCTTGTAGCACCGCGACGGTTTGACTTTGCAAGGCCAGCACTGAAGCCGCCGCTTTTTTCCCGGCTTCCACTCCCGGTTGGTGATAGGCATTGATCTTGACTAAAGAACCGTACAAGCCGACAGCGCGATCGTAAAGGGCAATGAGAGCACCTACCGTGCGGGGATTCACCTCCGGAATAGTTACGGTAATGGAATCGCGGTGATTTTCATAGAGGGCTTGACGGGTGCCTTGTAGGAAGCCAGAAAGAAAATCGCCACTGGTTGCGCCATTCTCGATTTCAGGGGATAAACCTTTCCGGTCTTCCAGCACTTCGATAAACGTCAGGAAAAAATTCGGTACGCCTTCTCGGAGTTGCTGGACGTAGGCGTGTTGGTCGGTGGATCCCTTATTGCCGTAGACGGCGATGCCTTGATGAACGATATTGCCGTCAAGGTCTTTTTCTTTCCCCAAAGACTCCATCACCAATTGCTGTAAATAGCGGCTGAAGAGCAACAAACTATCTTTATAGGGTAAAACTACCATATCTTTCGCCCCCTTGCCATTGCCCGCAAAATGCCAAGAGAGGGCGAGTAATGCCGCCGGATTTTTCTTCAAATCGCGAACCCGGGTGGCATCGTCCATTAATTTTGCCCCCTCCAACATGGCTGGAATATCAATCCCTTGCAAAGCAGCCGCGACAAGTCCCACCGCCGACATTTCCGAGGTGCGTCCTCCCACCCAATCGTGCATGGGGAAGGTGGTCAGCCAGTTTTCCGAGTGGGCAATATTCTCCAATTTCGAGCCATGACCGGTAATGGCGACGGCATGGGGGGCAAAATCGAGATTTTTGGCTTCATAAGCCGCTTTAGCCTCTAACATGCCGTTACGGGTTTCTGGGGTGCCACCGGATTTGGAAATGACTAAAACGAGGGTGCTGTTGAGGCGATCGCCAATCCGGGCCAAAGTTTTATCCATTCCAGAGGGATCGCTATTGTCGATAAAATGGATGGCAAGGGGAGGATTGGGGGGAGTGAGGCTCTCCGCGATAAATTGCGGTCCTAAAGCCGATCCGCCAATGCCAATGGAGAGAATATCGGTAAATTTAGCTTCTCCGGGGGGATGGATTTCTCCACTATGGACTTTGCTGGCAAAGGTGTTAACTTGCTCTAAAGTTTCGACGATTTCTTGTTTTAATTCTGGAGTCGGGGCAAGATCGGGGTTGCGCAGCCAATAATGTCCCACCATGCGGTTTTCGTCGGGATTGGCGATCGCGCCTCCTTCTAAGGCAGTCATCTCTTCAAATGCTCTCTCGAACTCGGGCAGCATGGCTTTGATAAAGAAGTCATCGAAGCGCATGCGACTTACATCCAAGTAAAATCCGAGCGCGTCATTGTAATAGAGCCAATCTTGATAGCGTTGCCAGAGTGCAGCAGAGTCCATAAATTAACCTCAATATCCTCTGTATCCGTTGGATTTAGTTTACGCTAACCTTGTCTCCCTAGGGCTTAGCCTTTGTTATTTTTATAGTTTTCCCGCATTCCGCACGACAAAATGTAGTATAGGAGTCCGACAAAGTCAAGCAGTGGAAAAGGGAAAAAACCGAAAAGGACATGAGTCGGGGAAGTTTGGGGGACTATTGGGAAATATTGAGTTGAGATTGCAGGATTTGAATGCGATCGCTCAGTTTTTCTCGTTCTTCTTTTTCTGGGCGCGTTATTGGAGTGAGAACAAGTCCTTCTTGTAAGAGAGTTTTGGCGCGATCGGGGTTGCCTGCTTCGGCTTCTATTTCGGCAAGTTCAAGACAAGCAGCAAGGTTTATTTTTTGGTTGATGGATTGCTCGAAACAATCGCGAGCATTAGGAATGTTACCGACAGCATAGCGGTAGAAGCAACCAAAGTGATGATAGAAAAAGCCGTTTTCTTCGCGATCGAATTTAAGCATAAAGTTATGCTCTTTTTTTCTGAGAGAACAGTTTCATCCATAACCACATTATTCCACTAAAACCCAAACCCACTGCAATACTAAGAATTAAGGCACAACTATAAATCGCAAATAAATATCCTGTTGATAAAGAATCTTTTTGACTGGGAGGATATAGATTAATCATAATTCGTTCGGCAAAACTAGCTACAGAAGAAGCAGAAGCAGAAGCCGTTCCAATACCTGCACTAACAATAAAAATGGTTTCGTTGAGATTGCGATCGCGTTTGGCTTGTTCGAGTTGAATGATTCCCTCGATGGTTTTGCTGGTATTCTCTAGGAGTTGCAATCCTGCACTTAAACTTTTGTAATCTGTCGTGACTTGAGGTAGATATTTCTCAAAGGTATAGTTTTCAAATTCGTTGAGAAAATCAATATCGCAATCGCGATCGAGTTCTTTGAGTCGTTCTAAACGTTTTTTATAATTATTTGTATTAACCTCAATTGAGTATTGATATTCTTGTAGATAACTCAGATTTTTCCCATAGTCTGATAAAACCGTTAAGGCTTTCGCAAAATCTTTTTGTAGTGCGTGTAGATTGAGAGGAGATTGCTTGACACGATCCGGTAAGTTTTTAACGATATCAACCAACTTTCTCCTAGTTGTCCTACTTCTCCTCGATGATTAAGAGTGATTTCTTGAATTTCTGCAAAACAGTCTATAGACTGACTTTTACCTTTCCATTTTCTGAAACCAGAACAGTCAACCTGTAAAGCATAAGTGTCTCCTAATTTAAGTGGAAAATAAAAACCATCATAAGGGTTTTTAAATTCTTCATCTCGTTGATTGCCTAAAAGTTCAATATAATTAGACTCTTCTTGCTCTGCGAGCACAAACTTTTCTAGCTCTTGCGATGATAATTCTCGCTGATAAATACGCTTCCAAAATTCAGCGCGGTTTTCATCTATTGTTTTTGAATTATCTCCCAAACCTTCGCAAAGATCGTAGAGAAAAATATCAATTGTTGGATAGAATAATTTGATTTCAGAGGTCATTCGTGTTTATAGTTTAAATCTAAGATTTCCAGAACATTAACCAAGATTTTGTTTTTTCTTTTAACTCTTTCTCAGTTTTACGTTCCAATGCTTCTAGATTTCGGACTGTATTGTCTAGCTCGGAGTCTGGGAGTTCAGGGGTTGAATCAGGTTTGGCAAATCTTCCCATTCCTCGTTTTGCTGCACTAGACGTCAACCAAAGGCGACACAATTCATAAGTTGGCTTTAAATTTTTTGATTCCAAAGCAAGATTGTGTAATTGCATCACTTGGCTGTCTAAATTTTCAAAAACCCCAGCGATTTTTTGTCTCTCTTGCTTAGAGAGAGGTGATTTCTTCTCAAGAGTTGCAAGAAAGGCTTTGAAAGCTGCTTCAACTTCGGCAAAAGGTAGATCGGCAAGGGGTTTTGGCTGGCTGTTGAAGGCGAGAGAGGTACTCTTAGGATTTTCGATGAGATTGAGAGAGGTGATATCTTTGTAAACAGTTCTTCCCAAGAAACTAAGAGTAGCACTAGGAAGAAAAAAGCAAGGGAGATCGAAGAAAATATGCAAAGGGATAGTATGTAAGTCACGATGGGGAATTAGGATTAGATTTTGAATATCTTTCTCATTGAGATGTTCAACAATTGTAGAAATATTGAGGAGGATATAACTGACATTCCGCACTTCAAAATGAAGTACGGAAAAATACAGCCAAAAAAGAGAAAAATTATAGATGAGGTAGAGAAAAGAGAAGAAAAAAAACAATGTCAAATTATTAGGGAACAACCCAAAAGA
>JBFRWJ010000113.1:0-2851 GCA_051439525.1 Spirulina sp.
TTCCCACCCACGGCAGCGATGCCGGCTGTTTTCTCCTCGCCGAATGTTTTGGCTGCAAAACCCTCACGTTAGTTAAAGATGTAGACGGACTCTACGATCGCGACCCGAAAACCGCCAGCAATGCCAATTTTATCTCCGAAATTTCCGTCACCGAGTTCAAAAAGCGAGAATTTCCCAGTTTGCCCTTTGAACCCATTCTCATCGATCTGTTAGCACAAGCCAAGCTGATCGATCGCTTCCAAATCGTCAACGGAACCCAACCGGAATTACTCGCATCCGCTTTAAATGGCGATCGGGTGGGAACGATGATTTACAAGGACTAAGAATAAGTTCAATCTCGACAATTTGACCCCTTGGATGTCGTTAATATTGAGAGAACGAGTTGGGTGGGTTGTTGCGCTTTAGGGCGATTTGAGGGCTAAAGTCCAACAACAAACAACCAATAACAAACAACCAATCAAAAAAATGCAATTCGATCTCTTTCCCCTTTGGATTTCTCTAAAAACTGCCTTTGTCGCCACGATTTTTGCCGCGATCGCGGGTATTGTCGTTGCCGGTTGGATGTTTGGCTATCGGGGGAAAGGGAAAGGATTCATTGATGGCCTGCTCACCCTTCCCCTCGTTCTCCCCCCTATTGTGGTGGGTTTTTTATTGCTGCTTTTATTCGGTCGCAACAGTCCCGTTGGCGCATTTTTGCAAAAATTGGGGATCGCGCTCATTTTCTCTTGGCCGGCAGCCGTGATTGCCGCTGCCGTGGTCGCATTTCCCTTGATGTATAAAACCGTATTGGGGGCATTCAAACAAGTCGATGGCAATTTAATCGACTGTGCCAGAACCCTAGGCGCTTCAGAATTTCGCATCTTTTGGCAAATTTTGCTTCCTCTCGCCTGGCCGGGAGTCATGAGCGGCACGGTTCTCGCTTTTGCGAGGGCTTTGGGAGAATTCGGCGCAACTCTGATGCTGGCCGGGAGCATTCCGGGGAGAACTCAAACCATGCCCATCGCCATTTTTTTGGCGGCAGAAGCAGGAAGAATGGAAGAAGCCTTGATTTGGACGATGGCCATGGTGACCATCGCCCTGCTGGCGATCGCGGCCATCAATCGTTGGTCGGACTCCCCCGGTTTGACCCAAAGTCGTTTGGCCATTCGCCTCGGTCGTTGGTTGTGCATCGTCGAACATGCGATCGAACATCGGTTGATCCGCCCTCATCAGGGTTCTCGGAAAACAGCGATCGCGCCTCCCGATATCGGGGAACATTTATCGGGATTGCAGGTTGATATTCGGAAAAAGTTAGCAGGATTTACCCTCAAGAACAACTTTACGACCAATGGCAACCCCTTGGGCATTTTGGGGGCTTCGGGATCGGGAAAAAGTATGACCCTGCGCTGCATTGCTGGCTTGGAAACCCCCACGAAAGGGCGTATCGTTCTCAACGGGCGAGTATTATTCGATTCTCGCGCTAACATCGATCTCCCCAGTCGATCGCGGCGCATTGGCTTTGTTTTCCAAAATTACGCTCTCTTTCCTCACATGAGAGTCGCTCGCAATATTGGCTTTGGTTTGCAAGACCTTTCCAAAGCGGAACGCCAGCAACGGGTACAAAAATATATACAATTGCTGCACTTAGAAGGCTTGGAATGGCGCTATCCCCGGGAACTTTCCGGGGGACAGCAGCAGAGGGTCGCCCTGGCTCGCGCCCTCGCGATCGCTCCAGAGGCCTTGCTTTTAGACGAACCCCTCTCAGCTTTAGATAGTTTTCTCCGCAGTCATATCGAACAATTGTTAATCGAAGTTTTCTCCACCTATGAAGGCGCCACTTTATTCGTCACCCACAAACTCGAAGAAGCCTATCGAGTTTGCGATCGCCTTTTAGTGCTGCATGGAGGTGACGTTATTGCCTCCGGACGCAAGCAAGATATTTTCGAGCATCCCCCTACCTTAACGGTCGCCAAGTTAACAGAGTGTAAAAACTTCTCTCGGGTGCGCGCGATCGATTCCCAATGGGTGGAAGCCTTAGACTGGGATTGTTCGCTTCATATTGTCGAACCCCTCCCCAGTTCTTTACAATATTTGGGCATTCGCGCCCATCATCTCGTCTTTCTCTCAGCCTCAGAAGCACTCGAATCGCAACACAAGAATGTGTTCCCTTGCTGGTTGGTCAATCACAGCGAAACCCAGCACCGAGTGACCCTTTTTCTGCGGTTGAACTCCCCTTCAGACAATGCGATCGCCTATCATCTCCAAGCCGAAGTATTCAAGGAAAAATGGCAAGAGTTAAAAAATTGGCCCCTGCCGTGGTACGTTCATTTAGATCCGTTGCGACTCATTCTCATGGAAAGCGAATAATCTTCTTTTCAGATTAAGTTTGGGTTAAGAAAATATGAGGTTATTTTAATTTCTCTTGCAGATTATTGCTAAGAGAAAAACGATCTCGCAAAAAATCGGTGAGAACGATAGAGTAAAAAAGAGCAAGTCCGCATCGATCTCTTCTGGCAATTATGTTAACCGTACCCATGAATCCCCCATCCGTATCGCCGTCCCATTCTTTAGAATCCCGATCGCTGGGTTTGGAATCGACTTTGGAGGAACTCGATCTTTATCAATTTCAGGTTGAGGATTCGAGTGTTGTTGTCGATATCGCCCGCAGTTTCGATCGCAATCCCATCCTTCCGGGAGTAATTTTAACCCATCGCACTCACTTTTGCGGGATGATTTCTCGGCGGCGATTTTTGGAGCGAATGAGTCGTCCCTATGCTTTAGAACTATTCCTACAGCGTCCCATTAAATCCCTCTACGATTTTACGCGCGTTCAATTTGAAATTTTTCCCAAAGATACGCCCATTGTCGAAGC
>JBFRWJ010000114.1:0-4439 GCA_051439525.1 Spirulina sp.
TATGCAGTGGGTTAGGATTTTCCGTCCCTCAGAGGAGAGATATCCCTATCAGAGATCGACTCGTCCCGATCTTCCCTACAATGATAAAATCGATAAAAACGAGAGACAATGAACGAAAAAATTATTAATTGGTTGGAGCGAATCTTAATTGTTGATGTTTTTGTGGTTTTGCTGGGTTTCTTGTGGTTTGCGATCGCGATCCTCGGGCGATCGACCGGAATTCCCCTCGGTTGGGAAATTTGGTACAAACTCTGGTATCCGGTTTTTAACCCCGCGATCGGCATTCTTTTTCTCGGTGCTTTTCTAACGTGGTTACTGAAGAAGATCTCGCAACACTTTCAATCTAATTAAACCGAGTTCCAGCTCTAAAAACGGAGGTTATCAAATAAGATTCAAAGCATCGCGAAAAGCGATCGCGGCTTCGGTTTGATTGCTATAACTCACAAATTGACTGAAGAGGGAAAAATCTAAATCCGGTAACAAGGTACTGCGATCGCGCAAAATATAATCCCTTTCCTGCAAACAATAAAGGCGAAACTCCCCCGCTTCCCAAAACCACACTTCCGAGACTCCCAACCCCCGATACAAAGATAATTTATCAATTCCCCCACTGGTTAACACGATTTCAATAACAATATCCGGAACTTCTCTCAAAACCCCCAAACAATAGCATTCATTGGGTTCTGCACCTCGTTGTGCTGCTTGACGGCGAAATGTGGTGTTACCATACCCATTTAACTCGAGCCGCCGTTCCATGGCATAAGTCTCCAGCAAGCGTGCAATAATTTTTTTGAGACGTTCGTGTTCTGAAGAATGGGTCATAACCAGTTCTAACGTTCCTTCGAGGTAATGAATGTGGGGAAAGGAATCAATAAAAGCATCAGAAAGGTGCAGGTATTCCTCCCACAACACACCATGAAGTAAAATGCGTTGTTCCCTGGCAGGTTTTTGGGTTTTGGGATCGAGAAGAAGCATAGTCATTAGGCGAGGCGCTAGGCTCGATTAAGTTCTAAAAATTGACAGACTTGTCTCATATAAGTATCTGGATCTTCCAGCATGGGAAAATGACCCGTTTTGGGAACTTCGACATACTTAATTTTAGAATTCAACGCCGCCGCACTTTTCCCCAACCGAGGGGGGATGATTTGGTCTTTTTCCCCCATAATTAATAAAGTTGGCATTTGTAAACTAGCAAACGCTTTTGGCATTTCTGTCGCCGCCTTTTTACTCACCGCCGTTTTAATCGTCTCTGTCGCTGTTTCTCGATCTGCCAATAAGTAATCCTCTAAAAACATCCGATTCCAGCGATCGCTCAAAGGACGATGCACGAATCTCACCATAAATAAACGCCCCGCAAAAGGCACTTGCAGAAACCACCGATATCTCAGTTTCACCACCAAAGTTCCCGCAGCATGAAACGCGCCAAATGTCAACTTGTTGTAAGTAAAAATGCCGCTACAGGTCAAAATCAATTTGTCAATTTTTTCGGGGTAGCGATGGGCAAATAACGTCGCGATCGAGGCGCCGAAAGAATGCGCGACGAGGGTAATTTTCTCAATTCCCAACTCAGCCAACAAACTAACTAAATCTTCCGCATATTCTGCCAGTTCGTAACTCAAAGACGGCGATCGCCCCGACAAAGTCGAACGACCAAATCCGCGAAAATCGTATAGCAAACAATCAAAATATGGGGAAAGAACTCGCGCGACATCTTCCCAGTATCTTGCCGAACCGCCCCAACCGTGCATAAAGACGAGAACGGGTTTCGAGGAACTTCCACTTTCTCGGCGCACCCACTGATAATAATGTTCGATTCCCCGAATATTCAATTTTTCCCCTTCAGCCTTCATCTTTTTCTATGCCGATTCGGGTTTCAAGAGGGTCGAGGGGTGAACCAAAAGCTCTGCGGTCGAGCGTTTTTCCACCATCTCTTTTGTAATGGCACAACGGCGCAGATCTTTGCGAGAGGGTAACTCGTACATCACCTCGAGCATTAACTCTTCCACAATGCCTCGCAACGCCCTCGCGCCCGTTTTGCGACGATAGGCCTCTTGCGCGATCGCCCGTACCGCATCGGGACGAAACTCTAACTGAACGTTGTCCATCCATAAGAGTTTCTGATATTGTTTCACCAAGGCATTGCGCGGTTGCGTGAGAATTTCCATCAAGGCTTCCTCATCTAACGGATGCAGCACCGCCGAGACGGGAATGCGACCGATAAATTCGGGAATCAAACCAAATTTGACCAAATCTTCCGGTTCTAAGGCTTTGAGGACATCTGCCGCGCGCTGTTCCTTGGAGGGGGCATTTTCTCCGGGTTGGACGAACCCCATGGATTTTTTCCCGGTTCGGCGTTCGATCACTTTTTCCAGCCCCACAAATGCTCCCCCGCAAATAAAGAGAATATTGCTGGTATCGATTTGAATGCAATCTTGATAGGGGTGCTTGCGTCCGCCTTGGGGGGGGACATTCGCGATCGTGCCTTCGAGCATCTTCAAGAGTGCCTGCTGAACCCCTTCCCCGGAAACATCGCGAGTAATGGAAGGATTTTCGCTCTTGCGGGCAATTTTATCGATTTCGTCGATATAAATAATGCCCCGTTGAGCCTCTTCCACATCCAGATCCGCCACTTGCAGCAGGCGCAGGAGAATGTTTTCCACATCTTCCCCGACATATCCCGCTTCCGTCAGAGTCGTCGCATCGGCAACGGCAAAGGGAACGTCTAAAATCTTCGCTAGGGTTTGGGCGAGGAGCGTTTTCCCCGACCCCGTGGGTCCGATGAGGAGAATATTGGATTTTTGCAGTTCTACTGCATCTTCCATGCCCTCCTTCCCAGCATTATTGTTTTTGGCCTGAACGAAACTGAGACGCTTGTAATGATTGTAAACGGCAACCGAGAGCACTTTTTTCGCTTCATCTTGACCGATCACGTGTTCGTCAAGATATTTTTTCATCTCCGTTGGTTTGGGAATTTGATTGAAACTAATGCGCTCTGCGGGAGTTCGGCGTTGTTTTTGGGGATGTTCTTCCGGACGGGAAACCGGTTGGGGGGCCGGACTCGATGAATCGATTAACTCCTCATCTAAAATTTCATTACAGAGTTCGACGCATTCATCGCAAATGTACACCCCCGGCCCTGCGATTAGCTTTCGGACTTGTTCTTGAGATTTACCGCAGAAAGAGCATTTTAAATGGGAGTCATATTTAGGCATATTGACCTCGTAGGTTAGTTAGGTTAGGGCAGTAACGGGAATTTCAATCTGGGGCAGGCCGGGCTTACCGATCACGCGGTCGATCAACCCATAGTCGCGGGACTCGTAAGCGGACATAAAGAAATCCCGCTCGGTATCTTCAGCAATTTTTTCTAGGGGTTGACCGGTGTGACTGGCCAGAAGTTCGTTCAGTTGTTCTTTTACGTAAAGAATTTCTTTCGCTTGAATTTCAATATCGATCGCTTGGCCTTGAGCCCCTCCCAGGGGTTGGTGAATCATAATCCGCGAACTGGGTAAGGCCATGCGCTTGCCTTTTGTCCCCCCCGAAAGGAGAAATGCTCCCATACTGGCGGCCAAACCGTAACAAATCGTAGCGACATCGGGGCGAATTTGCTGCATGGTGTCGTAAATAGCCATGCCCGCATAAACCGAACCCCCGGGGGAATTAATGTACAGTTGAATATCTTTTTCTGGGTCTTCTGCATCTAAAAAGAGCAATTGGGCGACAACAGAATCCGCTACGGTATCATCGACTTGACTGCCCAAGAACACGATTCGTTCTCGGAGCAGTCTGGAGTAAATATCAAAAGCACGCTCTCCCATTCCCGATTGTTCTACGACCATGGGCACAACGGCCTGGGGGGAACTGCCTTGGGGGGATGTTCCCTGAATGGCAGAGTCATAGTTAACTGAGTCGTAGTTGACCGAGTTACAGTTGACCGAGTTACTCAGAGAAGCATAGGGATAGGAGAGGGAATTGTAGGGGGAAAGATCTGGCGATCGCGATTCAATCATTCGTCCGTCGCTTAATATTAGGGTACAGAGTTTCACGCTTGTCTTCTTGTGACTATTATGCCCCAAGTCTTTCAAGTCTGTCGCGCGATCGGGAAAAAGTTATTGTTTGTTGTTTGTTATTTGTTGTTTGTTATTGGGGGGAAATGCTTGGTGGGTAAGGGTTCTCGCTTTTTTACAGAAAATCCCGAACGGATTTTCAGATTCTGTCCGGGATTTCTTTTTTATTCACTTTCGTCGGGAACTTCTTCGGCTTCGACTTCGACAATGCTCTCTTCGACAATGCTCTCTTCGACAATGCTCTCTTCAGCCTCAACTTCTTCGGTCTCGACTTCTTCCTCGGGTTCGAGAGTTCCTTCGGGGACGAGCTCGACGGTGATATTTTCCCGCAACCAGTCGAGGGCGAGGTCTTGACGCAGATCGTCGGTGACGAAC
>JBFRWJ010000115.1:0-20635 GCA_051439525.1 Spirulina sp.
TGAGCCAAAACCAAGCGAAAGCTCCCTCGGATGACGCAAAAGAAGCCCTGCGAATTTGGGGGGGACAACCCCTAAAGGGCAACGTTCGCATTAGCGGCGCCAAAAATTCCGCTCTCGCTCTCATGGCGGGGGCATTACTTTGCCCCGAGCCCTGTCGGCTGAGAAATGTCCCGTCTCTGGTGGATATTGACAGAATGGGGCAGGTTTTACAAGCCCTCGGGGTGAAGCTGCAACGACAGGGAGATGCCCTCGCGATCGATGCCAGCAATCTCCTCACCTCTAAAGCCCCCTACGAACTGGTTTCTCAGTTAAGAGCCAGTTTTTTTGTCATCGGTTCTTTGGTGGCGCGGTTGGGATCGGCAAGAGTGCCCTTACCGGGAGGTTGCGCGATCGGGGCGCGTCCGGTGGATCTCCACGTTCGGGGTTTGCAGGCGTTAGGGGCGGAAGTGCGCATCGAACACGGCATCGTTTATGCGGATGTCAAAGGCAGTGGCGGAAAGTTAAAAGGGGCCAAAATCTACCTCGATTATCCCAGTGTTGGCGCAACGGAAACCTTGATGATGGCGGCAACGCTTGCCGAAGGGGAAACCGTTATCGAAAATGCTGCCCAAGAGCCAGAAGTAGCCGATCTCGCCAACTTCTGTCGAGCCATGGGGGCCAAGATTCGCGGTGCGGGAACGAATACCGTGATTATCGTTGGCGTGCCGAGGCTGCACGAGACCGATTATGCCATCATTCCCGATCGCATTGAAACGGGAACCTTTTTGGTGGCAGGAGCGATTACGCGCTCGGAAATTAGTCTTTCCCCCGTCATTCCCGAGCATTTAACCCCCGCGATCGCCAAGTTAAAGGAAATAGGGTCGGATATTATTTTTGAAGAACCCAACCGCCTGCGCATTATTCCGGGAGAATTGCGAGCAACGGATATTGAAACCCTGCCCTACCCGGGTTTTCCCACGGATATGCAGGCTCAATTCATGGCCTTGTTGAGCTTGAGTGAAGGCAATAGCGTCGTGACAGAAACAGTCTTTGAAAATCGCATGGGTCACGTGCCGGAATTGGTTCGCATGGGTGCAGATATTCGCATTAAGGGTGAAAATGCCATTATTCGCGGCGTTCCCAAGCTGTCGGGCGCTCCCGTCTCGGGGACGGATCTGCGCGCTTCTGCGGCTTTGGTTTTGGCCGGTTTGGCGGCGGATGGCGAAACCTTGATGAAAGGGTTGCAGCACCTCGATCGCGGTTACGAAAATCTGGAGGAAAAACTCCTCAAGTTGGGGGCAAAAGTAGAACGCGTTACGATTTAATTTTGTTGTTTGTTGTTTGTTGTTTGTTGTTTGTTGTTTGTTGTTTGGCGATCGCTAATCGGTTTTCTAAGAACCAATAACCAATAACCAATAACCAATAACCAATAACCAATAACTATTTTCCGATACAAAAACGACTGAAAATCCGATCGAGTACGGATTCGGTGACATCTTCCCCAACAATTTCTCCCAGGGTGCGAATGGCATCGCGCAGGTCGATGGTCCAAAAGTCAAGGGGAAGATCGCGTTCGATCGTGGTTTGAACGCATTCTAGGGCGGTTTTAACGCGAGTTAGAGCCGCCTCTTGTCGTTGATTGATAGCAAGATCGAGATTGGCGGCGGTTAAATTGTCACTGTGGATGGTTTCGAGAATGGCGATTTCCAAGCGATCGATCCCCCGATCGCCGATGGCACAAGTGCGGACGACGCGATCGATTTCGGGGGGATGGGTGACGCGATCGCTTTTGGCAAGATCGATTTTATTGATAACCAGAATGAGCGGGCGGTGCTTGACAAGGGCGTAAATTTCTGCTTCGTCTTGGGTCCAACCTTTGCCCGCATCCATGGTGAGGAGAATCAGATCCGCCTCTCGGGCCGCCTTTTGCGATCGCGCCACGCCAATTTTTTCTACCCGATCTTCGGTTTCCCGAATACCCGCAGTATCCAAGACTTGCACGGGAATGCCGCCGACGATGAGATGGGATTCCACTACATCCCGGGTCGTGCCGGGAAGATCCGTGACGATGGCGCGATCGCTGCGACTCCAAGCATTTAACAAGCTGGATTTTCCCACGTTGGGCGCGCCGACGATGGCGACTTTTAAACCCGCCCGCAGGAGTTGCCCGCGATCGGCGGTGGCGAGGATGCTTTTGACTTCTGCGAGAACCGATCGCAGGCGATCGCGGATTTCTTCTTCATTTAAAGGAGGTAAATCCTCTTCAAAATCAATTCTCGCCTCCACTTCCGCGAGAATATCCAAACAGGTTTGCCGCAGATGACGAATGGGGACAGCTAATTTTCCTTGTAATCCGGCGAGGGCAATTTGGGCGGTTTGAGGCGATCGCGCCCCTACCAGATCGGCGACGCTTTCCGCTTGAGTGAGGTCAATTCTGCCGTTGAGGAAGGCCCGCAGGGTAAATTCCCCCGGTTGCGCCAATCTCGCCCCGCATTCGAGGCAAAGTTGCAGGACTTGTTGGACGGGCATCATTCCCCCATGACAGTGAAATTCTACCACGTCTTCCCGGGTAAACGATCGCGGTGCCCGCATGATTAATAACAGTGCCTCGTCAATCTGTTTTCGGGTGTGAGGGTGGCGAATAAAACCGTAGAGAATGCGGTGACTCTTCCATGTTTGCTTGCCCGGGGCGCAAAAAATTTGCCGGGCGATCTCTAACGCTTTTGCGCCAGACAATCTCACAATCCCAATACTGCCTTGCTCGGGAACGATCGCCGTCGCGATCGCGGCAATTGTTTCTTCTTGGATCGATGAGTCCGGCATTTTCCTTTCCTCGACAGAACCGCATCTTTTATGGCATTATAATAACAAATAAGAAAGGATATAAGTTAACGAAATCGAGCGCAATATTTTATGTCTGAATCCAACACATTATTACAGGATAATTTTTTACAACCCACTCGGCAAAATCTTTATAAAGAAGTCATTTTACCCTATCAAGGACGGCTGCTAGCTCTTATTTTGCTGAGTATTCTCGATCTTTCCATTCTCTACGGCCCTCTGAAAAAGATTCTCAAAGGGCAAAGATTTTTCTGGGAAATCCCTTTGAGCTTGTTGATTGCAGTCGGTTTGATTTGGGTGGGGTCGAAACTCTTTGCCCGTTTTTTTGAAAGTTACTTAACAAGTGCCGTTGCCCAACGCAATCGCAAATTAAATTCGGAACTTTTAATCGCCTTTAAGTTCTTGGCAGATTCCGCGATCGTTTTGGTTATTATTATTACTTTTGCCCAAACACATCACCTTAATATCTTTGGATTGCTGGCCAGTTTGGGGGTAGGAGGACTCGCCGTTGCTTTTGCCGCACAGAAAACCTTAGAACAAATTTTAGGGGGCATCGTTTTATTGATCGATCGCCCTTTTGTCGTGGACGATTATATCGGACTTCCCGATGGATTATTCGGACGAGTTGAATCCATTGGTTTGCGTTCGACGAAAATTCGGACATCGGGAAAAGGCACAATTGTTGTCGTTCCCAACAACCGTTTGACTCAAGTCAATATTGAAAATTTTACCGAGGCGAAAAAGATTATTTCTCTATTGCACTTGAGTTTTGAACGCGTGATTTCCGAGCAAGAAAAAGCCCTAATCGAACGCGTTATTTTAGAAAGCACCCGAGATATTGTGGGGATCGATCCCCGCAGCACGGGAGTCACTTTTAAAGAAGGGGGAGAAGACGAACTAGCTCGCAAAACAGAAGCTCGCGTTAACTTTTTTATCCTCGGTTCTGGGGAAGTTTCTTTAGACTTTCGTCGTCAGTTACTTGACATTGCCAGTCAAAACATTAGACGACAATTAAAAGATTACGAAATCTCCTTTAATATCGAAGATCGAATTATTGAAATTGATTCGCCTATTACGATATAAACCCCAAGAAAGATAAAATTGATGGATATTTGGGATCGATATCATTCGCAAAATTGGGTTAGAAGTCGATGAACTATTACTGGTTGTAGAAACCGTTGCCAATGTTTTGATTGGTTTTTTTGCCGTGGTGGCGTTTGCCCAAAGTCAAAACGTAAATTTATTTGGTTTGCTGGCAGGTTTGGGAATTGGAGGCGTAGCGATCGCCTTCGCCGCTCAAAAAACTCTCGAACAATTACTGGGTACGATCGTTATCTATTTAGACCGTCCTTATTCCCCCGGAGAATACATTCGCGTTAACTTGAATATTCAAGCCCCAGATGTTTTCGGACGCATTGAATCGATTGGTTTGCGCTCGACCAAGGTTCGCCTCCCCGCCAAAAATACCTTGCTGATTATTCCGAATTCTATTATGGCGAATAAAGATATCGAGAACATCAGTCGGGGCAAGAAAGTGATGGTGTTGCTCTATTTAGATTTCCCCAAAATATTAGCAGAACGAGAACGCGCTCTCGTCGAACAAGTTGTCAAAGACAGTACAAATGCTTTGTTTGGGATCGATCCCGGCAGTACCCGAATTAATATTTTTCAACCCGAAGGAAAGCAAGGAACTCGAGCGCGTGTTAGCTTTTTTATTCTCGGCTCTTATCAAGATTCTCTCGATTTACGCAAGCGCTTGCTCGAAATTGCTAATGAAAAAATCTCTCGGGAGTTACAGGCACAAAATATTGCGTTTGTCATGCAAGAACCCACCACTTACGTAGAATCTCCCGTGACAATTTAAGAATTGTTAAGTTATTCTAAGAAAAGACCAAAATTCAGACCGTAAAATGCAGCATTTCTCTCTGACCGATCCTTCAGCGCGATCGCGCCGCCATCGCCACAAATCTCAATCTTGGTGGTGGCGATTGGGTAAACTGTACTATCTGCGCCTCTTGCGTTTGGAAGGCAGTCCTCGAGCCATCGCCCGGGGAATTGCCTCGGGGGTGTTTGCCGGGTTCATCCCCGTGTTTGGCATACAAACTCTTATCAGTTTGATTCTGGCCTTCTGTTTGCGCGGGAATAAGTTAGCCGCCGCCGCCGCCACTTGGATCAGCAACCCCGTGACTTACGTGCCGCTTTATACATTGAATTTTTTAGTAGGGCGTTGGTTATTAGGGGAAACCGAGATTGCCTTAAATCAAATTGATTGGACTTCTCCCGATATGTTGGAAGCGGGATCGGATTTTGCCCTGCGTTTATTTGTAGGCGGTTTTGTCTTGGGTTTAATTGCCGCTGTTTTTGCCTATTTTCTCGGTTTGGATTTTATCCGACGCTATCGGCGATCGCGACGACGCAGAGGGAAAAATCCTCAAATTTGAGCTTTATTGTTTGTTCGATCTCTAAGATGATAAAATTAGGGTTTCCATGAAAAAACGTTCCGTATCTTTTTATCTGTTAGCCGGATTTTTTACCTTATTCGTTCTTTTTCTCTACGGTCCCATGTTGGCGATTTTTCTCTTGTCGCTTCAAGGAGAAGAAGGATCGTTAACCTTTCCCATGAAAGGATTTAGTTTTTACTGGATTGGTGCCGTATTTGGCGAACAACGTATCGGCGAATTTGTCACGCCTTTTTTGCGTTCTTTGGTTTTAGGTTTGCTGGTGATGGCGCTATCGGTTATGTTTAGCGTTATGGCGGGGTTAGCATTTCGCCGCCAATTTCGCGGCTCGCGTTTTGTCTTTTATTTAACCGTCACCAGTTTAATTGTACCGAGTATTCTGATTTCTTTAGGCATTGGTATTGCTTTTAATCTCTTGGGATTAGAGGTAGAATGGTACAGTTCGGCACTGGGAGGACATTTGACATGGACGCTGCCCTTTGCTTTTCTGATTGTCCTCGGGATTTTTAATCGTTTTAATCCCGCCTATGAGGAAGCTGCTCGCGATTTAGGTTCTAATGACTGGCAAACATTTTGGCAGATTGTTTTGCCTTTAATTGCACCAAGTTTGATTGGGGTGGCAATGATTAGTTTTACGCTCTCTTATGATGAGTTTACGCGAACGTCTTTAATTTCGGGACAAAATAATACTTTACCTTTAGAAATCTTCGGCATGACCACAAATGTAACCTCTCCCGCTCTGTATGCTTTAGGAACGATTACAACAGTGTTTTCATTTCTGATTATTGGAGTCGCGATCGCGACTTTCAGTTTCTTCTCTCGCCAACAAAAAGAATAATAACAATGAATTTACTCAAAACCCTAGAAGCGTGGACGGAGACGCTAAACGTTAGAAAACCCGATCTCGTTTGCGAACTCACACCGGAACAAGAGTTACAAATTGCCATCTATCAAGAGAAATGGCGCAAAATTGCCCTATCGGTGACACCTTGCGATCGCCCGCACATTAAAAGTACGATTCAAGCGACCTGCGATGCCTTAAAAAAGCCCTTTCCCAATTTAATTTTTTGCGATAGTCCCGCTCACCTTGCCTATTATTTACTGCCCACCCAAAGAACTTGGGGATTTCGCTTATATATGCTCTGGGATCGCTTGGAAAGACAATTACAGCGTCAAATCGCCCAACATCTTTGGTTAAAGCTCTCGTTACACGATTTTAAAGAAACGGCTCGATTTTGGGAATTAGTAACGACAGAACCAGAAGCGCTGCAAAAAACACCCAAACTGAGATTTATTCATTTAGGCAGTACCTTCGCTCGTGCCAGTTTATACGATTATTGTATTTCCGTCTTAAACTGCCGTCACAATCCGGAAACATGGGCACTATTTCAATCTTTAGTGCAAAGTTGCAGTTGGTTTGGATGTTATGAAAATACATTTTTAATTATCGATCGCCCGCAACTTCTCTCTGTTGATGAAGAATATCGCCTGCACGCCGAAGGAAAACCCGCCGTTGGCTTTCGCGATGGTTTTTCGCTCTATGCCTATCATGGGGTAAAATTACCCGAACGATACGGACGACTTTTCCCTTCTCAATGGCAATCTCAATGGTTATTATCAGAAGATAATGTAGAACTCAGGCGAGTTTTACTGCAAGGAATTGGCTATGCTAGGTTGTGCGTTGAATTGCAAGCCGAAACATTAGACGAGTGGCAAGAATATAGTTTATTAAGAATTAATTCAACGATTGACATCGAACCCATTTATTTATTAAAAATGATATGTCCGAGTACGGGTTATTGTCATGCGTTACGAGTTCCTCCCCAGATGACCTCTGCAAGACAAGCGATCGCTTGGGTCAATTGGGACATCGATCCGGAAGAATTTTCCGTACAGAGTTAAAGCCGTACAATCGTAACAACAGCATCCAGAAACAACCCACCCCCAACCCCTCCCAGGAGGGGAGTAAAAACATGGTAGACCGTTCTTTTTTTGATGAATCGAAAGATCAATCTTTAGTGAAAGCAGCAATTGTTGCCAAATATTTTTGGGCTTGGGCAAAAGTAATCCTAAAAAAAACGACAAAGAATATTGCTTATGTCGATCTTTTTTCTGGTTCCGGACGATATAAAGATGGCTCAAAATCAACACCATTACTGATTTTGGAAAAGGCGATCGCCGATCCAGACATGACCGATCCAGAAAAACGGAAAAAACATACATTTGGCGATAAAGTAAAGGTTACTTTTCCAGAAAAATAGAAATTCTAGAGTCGCAGTGATAATTGATCGGCATAGTACAAGGTCATAGGTACTTTCTGTAATGACTTAATATGTTCGTTCCAAGCGAGAGGCATTTCATCCCAAATTTTATCATCTAATATTCGCCCACCGATTTTAGAAGTTCTACCACCCCATTGCTTGAAGAAAAAGGGAACTTGGGAAGATTGACAGCGATCGCGAATTTCTCTAACCCATTCTATATTAATAGGACGATGATTGTTGCCCGATTCGCCACCAACAATCACCCATTGAATATTGGTTAAATCTAAATCCAAAGCACCTAACAAGGGTTCGCAAGATAGAAAATGAACCTTTACTGGCATTTCTCGTAAAAGATCGATGCGATCGACATGGTTTTGATTTTCTACCGATACGCCTAACCAAATATTATCTGACCAATTTAATTCAGATTCTAACGCTAACATCCGTTCGGGACGCTTCGTTAAAATTTGATAAATATGTTGGGGCGTTTCGGTAATGGTTTGAAAAACTTTCTTGAGAAAATCAAGGGGAATGTCCTTATGAAAAAGATCGCTCATTGAATTCACAAAAATTAGACTGGGCTTTCGCCAGTGTTTGGGCTTGTTCAAGCGGTCTTCATGTAACGTTAACTTAAACCCATTGGGAAAATTCTGTGGGAAGCGTTGAGTAATGGCCTCCGCATAGCAATGCAAGCATCCCGAACTCACCTTATCGCAGCCCGTCGTGGGATTCCACGTCCGTTCTGTCCATTCTATTCCGGTGTACTTGCTTGCCATAAATTCAATCCAGCATTAAACCTTCTTATATTACTCTATCTTGATTTGATTCTGAATTCAAGTGTATTATATTTAGATTTTCTTAATTGTTTGCAGCAAGCTACAACACCAAAAAACCATCATCGCGTTCTCAACATTTTAGCAATGATGGCTCGAATAAGTTAGCCAATTTTTGTAACAATACAATCGTAACAACTTTTCATCAACAAAATTGAAATCATCCATCCCTCTCCTCCTGCTTAAACTGCTCGGCAATATAACCAATGCGATCGATAATAGCGGCAACATTATTGATATGATAGCAGCTTTTATGAGCGGTTAGAATTCGCTCCTGAAGCCGCAAAAATGACCAGACTTCACCATCTGTAATGATACCATAAACTTTATCTTGCTCGAATTTCTGTAATGTCCCATACATCTCCGCCACGCATTGCCCTAAACCCGCCGACAAGCTACTTTTTTTAACCTCAACTACCGAAATAATTGGTGCGGTAAAATCAAGATTGTCTAGAGCGATCGCGCAGTCATACTTACCATTGAGAGGATGGGGGAAATTTATGGTTACTTCCGGTTTTACATCTACAGGCGGTTCAAAGAAAATGCCCAAATTGTAGGTATCGCATGCCTCCCACAGAATATGTGAAACTAAAAGACTATTCCGTGTTGCTTCATTATCCGCCGAAGAAAAGTTAATCCGAGATTCCATTTTTTCTACTGTCGCTTGCAATCGAGAGTAAGACTGGCCTGTAGGTTGAAATTCGGGAAATAAATCTTGGTCGATCGCGATTTGAATCTTAAAAATCGCTTTGAGTTGAGTGGTTGAATATTGCCTGTATTCATCAAACGACAAAATCGACGAGCGCACTTTTGATTTATCAATTAAAAGTAAGTTACCTCCATCATAATCGAGTAGGTCATAGCGTCCGAGCTTGCAAAGTAACGAAATACATTGCTCCTCAATTTTTTGCAAGAGCTTTCTTTGTTTTCCGTAGCAAAATTCTGATTCATCAATCCTACCCATTGTTTTAAGTAAATCCCCCTTCTCCTCCCAAATATCATGATTATCTGGCTCGATACTTAGAGCAAAGTTGTAGCTTACAAGAGCTTCTTCATACCTTCCAAGTATGTAAAGCGATCCTGAACGGCACTGAACTGCTAGAGGATAGTAAAAATCGTCAGGGATACAATTTTCTATTAAATCATCAAAGGCAGTCACAACATCTTCCTCGGTCTCCGGACAGTTTTCATCCATGCTCATATAACTGATTATCTCTGCTCTGCCAAACCATGCTTCAGCACTACTCGGGTCAAGTTCTAGCGCTTTACTATAGTCCTGAAGAGATGCCGCATAGTCTCCTAAATTTTTCTTTAAGTTGGCTCGATCGCACCAAGCATCAAAAAAATCCGGATCGAGTCTTATTATTCGATCAAAATATGCTAATGCCTCCTCTTCCATACCACCATTTGCCAGCTCGATCGCTTTTTCATAAATAAAATCAAAATCATCCATCGATCTCTTCCTGCTTAAACTGCTCTAGATACTTGGCTGATTGTAACACAAACGTAGTGTTGGGATTGGACGATTGTGCTTTGAAAATTGTTGCGATCGGCAATCGCCTCTTTTTTAAAGTTCAGCACAAAGTTAGAACTAGAGAGAGAAATTTTTCAATAAAAAAATCTCGCAGGATGCGTTACACTGTTGCTCGAGCATTCTACGAGATCGGCGATCGCTGGTGATGTTAGGGAACATCGACGATTCAACTACTTTCTGGTACAGTCAACCGTGCAAGTCTTAAAATCCGATCGGCTCGGGTTGCGCACCACTTTTGTAAAGCCATTGGCCGGTCCGGAACTGTCCTGAAAGATGTAATCTTCGAGGACGGGGAATTGATTGTCCGAGACGGATTCCGTAGCTGTATACAAAGTACAACCGACAAGGGGGCCGATCTCCGTTTCAGTAAATTCTCCGTTGTCGGTTGGAGCAGAGATTTCAACTTTGTAAATTCCGGCGCTTTCGTCTACACAACCTTCTGGAGAGTTGATTGTAAAGACTTCAATGGTATCGGTCTCAGTCCGAGACAAATCAGTGAACCCCGTCAGCCCATCATTATCACCCCTAATTATACACGCGACATTACACGCGTAGCTCCCTGCGATGTCTAGGTTGCTGCACTCCAAGGTCTCTGCGCTGGCAACTGGGTTCGTACCGAATACGAGTCCGATCGCTAGCATTACCGCGAGCAGCAAATTTGAAAGCGAATACTGTCTCATTTCATTCATTGGGTTACCTCAATTCACACTTATTGATTTAAAGCGATCGAATTATCGCACTAGAGAAAAGTCTACAACAGACGTTAGCGAGAGCGTCTAAATACAGTTCAAACTGATACCCTCGGGTTTACCGAATCCCTCGTCCTTTGCACCGGCGCTATTGACATCGAACCCATTTATTGATTAAAAATGATTTGTCCGAGTATCGGTTATTGTTATGCGTTGCGAGTTCCTCCCCAGATGAGCTCTACGAGAAAAGCGATCGCTTGGGTCAATTGGGACATCGATCCGGAAGAATTTTCCGTACAAAGTTAAATCGGTCACCAGTGACTAGCGTAGGGTTGGGAATTTTGCCCGCAACCAACGTTCAGGGGTAAGATCGATCCGGAGTCAGAGGTGCCGACTCGGTAAAAATAATCAAGGCAGATTCAATCAGTCACCAGTTACCAGGGATCGATTAACAGCAATTTAGAGGAACTGGTGAGTGTTAAAGATTGCTAACACTTTTCGAGGTTTGTTTCTCTATGCGATCGGATTATTCTACCCCTCAACCTCAACATTCTGACACTTCAACGCGCAATTTTTGGGTCAGATTAATTATCGGCGGGACGACGGTTGTCGCGAGCATGGCTGCTTATTTTAGTTATACCGTCGTGCGACATTCTATTTTAGAGAACTTAAAGGAAAATGCTCGTTTGGAAGTGGCTGGGGGCATTGGCGAAGTTGACGAATGGCTGGCCGCGAGAAAGGCAGAAGTCGCCACGATTGCCAATACGCCCATTACGCGCACGATGGATTGGAATACCGTTAAACCTTATTTGCTTTCGGAATTGCAACGGCGATCGGACTTCTTCTTTTTTGCCATGGTCAATCCCGATGGTTCTTATTATACCACAAAAGTCGATCGCGCCAAAGCGAATATTAAAGACCGACTTCACATCAAAAAATCCCTAGGAGGAGAAGTTTATGTTGCCGATCCGCAACTCTCGCGATCGCTGAACATTCCCGTTGTTTTTATCACTTCTCCCATTTGGGCAGATTCCTCGGCAACGGGAGACCCCATTGGCGTAACCCCCGGCATTATTGCCATCGATCGCCTGTCAGCAGTCGTAGGCAGTCTTCAATATGGGGAGGGGAGTTATGCCTTTGCGATCAATTCTGCCGGAGAACCCATTATCCACCCGGACAAGAACTTGATGGGAATCAAGGAAAAACCCGCCCCCAGTTTTCTCCAATCTGACGATCGCGACTTGCAGGAAATCGCGCGATCGATGGTCGCTCGCCAAAGCGCTATAAAATTGGTCAAATTGGAGGGGAAAGCCGTTTACGTCGCTTATGCCCCCCTCAAACAAGCCGACTGGTCTATTGCCCTCGTCATTCCCCGCTCGATCGTCGAATCCCAACTTCGTCCCCTGCAAACGATTGCCTTGGTTGTCGGGGGACTGGCGATCGCCACCATCGTCATTTTATGGCAAGTGCAGGTTTTCGAGCAAAAACAATTGAAAAAATCAAAAGAAGCCGCCGATACCGCCAATCGTGCTAAAAGTGAGTTTCTTTCTAATATGAGTCACGAATTGCGGACTCCCCTCAACGGCATTTTAGGATACGCGCAGATTTTGCAACGCGATCGCCATCTTTCCACCCGTCAAAAAGATGGGTTAAATATTATTCAAAAAAGCGGGCAGCATCTTTTAACTCTCATTAACGATATTCTCGATCTCTCCAAAATTGAGGCCCGCAAATTGGAATTGTACCCAAACGATATTTACTTTCCCGGTTTTATGGAAAGTATTATCGGCATTATCCGCATGCGTGCCTTAGAAAAAGATATTCTCTTCAAATACGAAGCCAAAACCCATTTACCCGATGGCATTTATGCCGACGAAAAACGCCTGCGACAAGTTCTCCTCAATCTCTTAGGAAATGCGGTTAAATTTACCGATACGGGCAGCGTAATTTTATCAGTCACCAGTCACCAGTCACCAATCCCCCCTTCATCCCCCCTAGCCCCCCGTCCTTACAAAGCGAAGCATCCTCTAGCCTCCCCCTTCCCAAGGGGGACGGGAGGGGGATTCAAGGGGGGAACTGAAGGGGGGATGGGGGTTAGGGGGGATAACCAACAACCAATAACAAAATTTCGCTTTGAAATTATTGATACGGGGCTGGGGATAAGTCCCGAGCAACTGAAGAAAATTTTTCAACCTTTTGAACAGGTGGGGGAGACTCAGCGCCGCTCCGAAGGAACGGGTTTGGGATTGTCAATTTCTCGGCAATTGGTGCAATTAATGGGAGGAGAAATTCAAGTTCACAGTGAGTTGGGTCGAGGCTCGAAGTTCTGGTTTGAAGTTGGGTTTCCGGCTGTGGATGCAGGGATTTCTTCTTCCACAGAAGTCACGGAGAAAATAATAGGATATCGTGGAGAAAGACGCAAAATCTTGGTCGTTGATGATAAAGATGAAAATCGCTTGGTTTTATTGGATATGCTCGAACCATTAGGATTTGAAATTGAAGTCGCAGAAGATGGTTATCAAGAAGTTGAAAAAACCAAACAAATGCACCCCGATCTGATTTTGACAGATTTAGTGATGCCCGTGATGAGTGGTTTTGAAGCAATTCAAGAAATTCGGAAGATTCCTGATTTCCAAAATACAGCCATTATTGCCATCTCCGCTAGTGTCCTCGATATGGATCGCAAGAAAAGCCGCATTGCTGGCTGTCAGGACTTTCTCTCCAAACCTATCGAAGAAGACAAATTATTGGCTTTAGTGGCAGAATATTTAAATTTGGAGTGGATCTATGAAAATGCTCCCGAATCCCCTACAATACAAGAGAAGAATCAACTAGAAATCGCAAGAGATTTTGTCATCCCCCCAAGGGATGAAATGGAAATTTTATACGAACTGGCTATGATTGGTAGTATGAAAAAAATCCGCGATCGCGCGGCTTATTTGGAAACATTGGATGACAAATATACGCCTTTTGCCGAGCGCTTAAAAGATCTCGCCCAAGGATTTCATGAGGAAGAAATCGTCGCATTAATAGAAAAATATCTGAATGCAGGAGTTCAAGAATGATGAGCGTTCTTCACGGAGACTTATTCAACTTAAGAAAATTTAACGTGCAAAACAGTACCATTTTAATTGTTGATGACAATCCCACAAATTTAAGCGTTATTGTGGATTATTTGGAAGACTGCGGCTTGACAATTGCCATCTCTCAGAATGGAGAAAGTGTTTTGAAACGCGCTAAATTCGTCCGTCCCGATTTGATTTTACTCGACGTGATGATGTCGGGTATTGATGGGTTTGAAACCTGTCGCCGTTTGAAAGCCGATGAAGAAACTCGCGATATTCCCGTAATTTTTATGACAGCTTTAACGAACCCGGGGGATAAAGTGAAAGGATTTGAAGTGGGAGGTGTGGATTATGTGGCAAAACCGATCCAGCATGAAGAAGTTTATGCTCGAATTTTAACCCATTTACGCATTCAGAAATTAACGCAAGATTTAGAGCAATCCGTCCGAGAAAGAACGTTACAACTTTCCGAAGCCCTCGCTGCGTTGAAACAATCTCAATTGCAATTAGTTCAACAAGAAAAAATGGCAACTCTCGGTCAGCTCATGGCAGGAGTCGGTCACGAGATTAATAATCCCCTCGGGTTTATTCGCGGAAATGTTGGTTACTTAAAAGAATATGTTATTGAGATTTTAAATCATCTCAAACTCTATCAAAAATTTTATCCCGATCCCCATCCCGATATTATTGAAAATGCCGAAGAAATCGAGATCGATTACCTTTTAGAAGATGTACCGAAGTCTCTAGAAGCCATGAAAAATGGAGTCGATCGCTTGACGGCGATCGGAATGGCTTTACGAACCTTTGCGCGGGGCGATCGCGAAGAAAAACGGGCTTTCTATCTCCAAGAAGGGATTGAGAGTACCCTAACCATTTTACATCATCGTTTGCAAGCGAACGATAAGCGCCCGGAAATTAAAATTGTGAAAAACTATAGTTCTTTGCCCGAGATCGCCTGTTTCCCCGGGCCGATCGTGCAAGTGTTTATGAATATTATCGCCAATGCGATTGATGCTCTAGAAGAATCCCGCTCCGGAGAATCTTATCAAGAAATTCAAAATAACCCCCAGCAAATTGAAATCTCAACGCAAATCGATTCGGACGATCGACAAGCGATCGTGCAAATCAAAGATAATGGCACGGGCATTGATGAAGCGCATTTAAAGCGTATTTTTGAACCCAGTTTTACCACAAAAGAAGTCGGGAAAGGAACGGGATTGGGACTGGCGATCGCTCGTCAAATTGTTGAAGACAAACACGAAGGGATTTTAAGTTGTTCTTCAAAATTGGGGCAAGGGACGGAATTTAAAATTATCTTACCCTGTGAAGTTCAATAAATCCCGTCCTCACCATCTCACCAAATTCTTTGTAATTCTTAATAAAATTGGAGAACAAAAAGGATATCGATAAAGATAGAGAGGAGACGGACAGAGGAATTCAATCGTTGCGACCCGGCAAGCTGGAGCAATTCTACACAAAATTTGTTAGGATTTTTGTAAAGCCGATTTTGTCGTCCGAATAACAAGCGATCCAGCCTTTTTTTACCATGACTTCTCCCCTTGTCAAGCGGTTTCAAATTAGTTTAGAAAAAAATAAAACCATCGGGATCGCCGCGGGAATAGCCGTTGTTGTCTTATCGGGCATCGTAGCAATCCTGCCACCCCCCGAGCCCCCGCCCAAACAGTACAAAGCCATCGGGCTGATTAAATATGCTCCTCCTCCCCCGATCGCAACCAGTACGGGAGAAAATATCATCAACATTGGTAGGGACTCCATCAGTCAGGAAATTTTATTGGCCGATCGCGTCCTCTTTAGCGTCGCCAAAGAGATGCAAATTAAAGATCCTCGGAAACTGATCAAAAATCTTAAAGTTAGGTTTCCTAAAGAAGACGATCCGCAAATCATTCGAGTCGAGTTCAAAAATACGAAGAAAGAAAAAGCCGAACAAACCGTCAATTTCTTGCTGCTGGAAATGGTGGAGCAAAGTCGCCTATTCAACACGGCTATGCTGCGAGGGCAAATTCAAGCGTTGGAAAAACGAGAACTGGTAGCGAGAGCAGATTTAAAAGAGGCAGAACGGGAATTTTATAATTTTATGACGCGGGAAGGGAGTGGTTTGATTGCCGCTCAAGATGGCACCCTTTTTGCCAGTATCAGTGCTAGCGAACAGCAGCAACGGCAATTGAAAATCCAATTAGAAGGGGTTATCGCCCAAATTCAGAGCCTGCAAGACCAATTGGGATTCACGCCCGCCGAAGCCTCCGTTTCTCTCGCCCTGAGTAGCGATCCCATTATTGCCAGCCTGCGGGCTCAACTCCTACAAATCGAAACCGAAATCGAGTTTCGCTCTAAAGATTATCGTCCCGAGCATCCCATTCTCACCGAACTGTTACAACAAAAAGAAACCTACGATCGCCAATTTATCGATCGCACCTATGAAGTCATCGGTGATGATAATGTTTTTCAAGTGGCTCCCGTGGAAATTCGCAAAGCCAGCAGTTTGGATGCCATTCGCCAACAACTCGCCACCCAAATGGTGACATTGCAAGCACAACGGGAGACCCTAGAAGGTCAACTGGCAGCAGTTCGCGACACCGAACGGGAATTGCGCCAAAGTTACGAACGCTATCCCACCAAACAACTCGAACAAGAAAACTTGCAACAGCAATTGCTATTGCAAAAACAGTTTCACGACACGATCGAGGCGCGGTTGGTGGATGCGCGATCGGCAGAAGCGGAAGCGGTAGGAAGTATTGCGATCGCCCAACAAGCCGTCGCGCAAGAACCGAAAGAAGAACCCTCGGGACCGCTCCATCCCGTAATCGTTCTCGTTGGCGGTATATTTGGCGGAGGCGTTGCGGGGGTGGGAGTTATTTTAGTGCTGTCCTTCTTCGATCCGATTCTGTATACCGCGCAAGAATTGCGCTCGCTCTTAAACGAGCGAGAGATCGTCCTTTTAGGAGAACTCCCTTCTTTGCACGCGCCGGAAGATGAGGATCTCTTGGCGTTATTGCTCGGGGACAATATTGCCCTCTTGGACGCTTACGAACGCTTCCGCAGCAATATTCGTCGTTTTGCTCCGAAAAATACCAAAACGATTTTAGTCACAAGCGTGGGACGGGCGGAAGGAAAAAGCGCGACGGCTTACAATTTAGCCATTACTGCGGCTTATGCGGGCAAGCGCACCCTACTCATCGAAGCTGACTTGCGATCGCCCTCGAATGCCCCTTCTGTGAACTTACAAAGCGATCCCGATGCCCAAGCCGAACCCCTTGCTTATTATGGCTCTCACCATGAATGCACCCATCTCGTCCCGATGGTGGAAAATCTCTATCTCGTTCCCAGTGCGGGACCCCAGCGCAAAGCCGCCGCGATCGTGGAGTCGAGCGAACTGCACCGTCTCCTTGAAGATGCTCGCCAGCGTTTCGATTTGGTCATTTTGGATACGGCTTCTTTGACCAGTTGCAATGATGCGCTCTTGCTTCAACCCCTGACGGATGGCATGGTGGTGGTGACGCGACCGGGGTTCAGTGAAGGGAAACTGGTGGGGAGTACCCTCGAACAAATGGTAGAAGCCGAAATGCCCATTTTAGGTGCCGTGATTAATGATGTAGAAATGTCCTTACCCGAACGAGAAATGATGGACGAAGCGATTGGACTGCCCGGCGATGTTGCGGAGCATTTAGCATTAGGGGAGGAAGATATTCCCGGTTTGCAAAATGGCAATGGCTCGCACCGGAAAACTTTACCGCGAGAGGTCGCTCGCCGTTGAACAATGAACAATGAACAATGAACAATGAACAATATCGTGAGAATCTTCGGATTTGACGAACTGTTTTCAGAATATTAAGATTTCTTAAGGGAAACTTAACAATTTTTTCGCGATCGGGCAACAAGATAAGAAGAAAAATGAGAAAATAGTAGCGATGGAAGAAAATTCAGCCATGAGTACCCAAAAAACAGGAATCGAAGCCAAGGAAACCCAAGGAGGAATTCGGGTCGAACAGCGACCTTGGGGTATTGTAACGGTGTTGGAGGAAGGACCCCGCTATCGCATCAATCGCATTGAGGTTAAGCCCAAACATCATATCAGCACTCAAATGCACTATCATCGCAGCGAACATTGGATCGTTGTTTCGGGGACGGCAAAAGTGATTTGCAATGGCATAGAAACACTATTGATGCAAAAGCAATCAACTTACGTTCCGATGAATGTCAAGCATCGAGTCGAAAATCCCGGAGTGATCCCTTTAGTGATGATTGAGGTCCAAAATGGGGAATTTTTAGGTGATGAAGATATCATTCGCTTTCCGGAAGAAGAACCCGAACAGTTAAAACATGAAGGATGAAGGATGAAGGATGAGGGATGAAAGCCTCAACTTCCGACTGCCCTGTATTACAAATAATCAAGAAATATCAATAAAAATAACAAGAAACAAATAAACATTAACCTTTCGTGTCTTTGTCCTCACTACCCAACATAATAAAAACAGCGAATAAATTAGGAGAAAGAAGATGAATCTCGAAACGAGCTTTGATTTCCTCGCCCAACTTAACGATGCGGAAAAAGGGTGGGGATTCTGGATCGATCTCAATCATGTCGAACATTACCACGTGGGACAGTACTCGTTTGAAAACGATCGCCTTCCCAAGAGTTTCATTCACATTGACAGTTTGGACAATCTCGCCCACGATCGCCAACAGTATATCTTAAGTCACCTTGCTCCCGATCGCAATCCATCGGACAATGACGAGATGCTAGGCAAAGAATGGGCAAAAACGGTTTTGAGTCGCTTAACCGCTACGGCATAAAAGTTTGCCTTCTTCACGATTTTTGACAGCTTTTTGTTTCGCTCCGATCGTTTTATCAAACTTCGCGATTTCTTCCTGCGATCGCGAAGTATATTTGCGTTAATAATTATACCATGAAAAGGAGATATTTCCTCTCTACGGCTGCGGCAATCGCGGCGGCTTTTCTCCTACGTCCCACCTCAATTGCTTGGGGACAAACGGGAAATTTAATCAAACCCAAAGCGTTAAAAACCGGAGATATTGTCGGTATTATCACCCCGAGTTCCCCAGTTTTAGATCCCGAGGATCTCGCCAAAATTGCCCCAACTCTAGAATATTTTGGACTGGGGGTAAAATTTGCGCCCCATGTGGGGACGCGATCGCGTTTTACAGATTCGATTCGCGATCGCTTAGACGATATTCATGGGATGTTTGCCGATCCCGAAGTCCGAGCAATTATGGCAAGGGGAGGCTATGGAGCATTGCAACTTCTCGATCGCATCGATTACGATTTGATTAGAAATAACCCGAAAATTTTCCTCGGTTTTAGCGATGTGACGGCGTTACATATTGCCATTCACCAACAAACCAATCTCGTGACTTTTCACGGTCCGAACTACTTTTCTGCCTTTAGCGAATATACGCGCGATCGCTTTCGACGGGCAATCTTTGAAACCCAACCTCTCGGCATTTTAACCAATCCCTCGGAAGAAAATTTATTGCGTCCCCAACATCGTTTGCGAACCGTCAGAGGAGGCCAAGGAAAGGGACAATTAATTGGGGGCAATTTATCTCTCATTGTTGCCATGATGGGAACGCCCTTTGAAATTGAGACGAAGGGGAAAATCTTATTTTTAGAAGATATTGGCGAAGATACCTATCGTATCGATCGCATGTTAACTCAATTGCGCCTCGCCGGTAAATTTGATAACGTCAAGGGGATTATTTGGGGAGAATGTAGGCGATGCGGTTTAAACAGTCCCAATGACACGAGTATCTATACCCTCGGAGAAGTCATTGATGGGATTTTAGGAACTGCTGGCGTACCCGTTTTAGCCGGAATGACCCTCGGACATACAGCCGATAAATTAACCCTTCCCTTGGGAATCGAAGCAATTTTAGATGCCGACGCAGGCACGTTAAACGCGATCGAATCGGGAGTGATTTCAGCGAACAATGAACAATGAACAATGGTCAATCGATCGGGACGAAATCATAACCAAAATTCGATCGCGTTCCTACTTTGACTTCAACCAATTGTACGGCTTGATTGCGATCGCCTGAAGGTAAAAAGCGGATGGTTCCGGTGGCTCCGGTGGCTTGAAATTGGGGATCGGAGAAAGCCCGTTGAATGCCGTCTCGGGTTGGTTCTTGCTGCAAGGCTTCAATAAACGCGCGAGTGGCATCATAAGCCATCGCCGTGCGCCAATTGATATCGCCACCCCACAACTTTTGTGCGGCTTGGGGAAATTCGGCTTCGGGATTGCTTAAAATATGCCAAGGTACCGCGAGAACCATGCCGAGGGCATCTTTGCCACCGCGATCGAGGAGATCGGGCTTATAGGCGCTATCTCCTGCCAATATGGGCAATTTTCTCTGATTGGTGGCGACGACCGCTAGCATTTCCTCTAAAACCGCCGAATTGCCTAACAGCACGAGAACTTCTGCCTCGCGATCGCTGGCTTCTCGCAGGATTCGACCCGCCGCAAAATCCGGTGCGGAAAGGTCATATTCGGCGACGACTTCTCCTCCCTCTCCAAATAAATCCGTTGTAAAAGCATCTTTGAGAGATTGACTGTATTTGCTTTGGTCATTAAAGAAAACTGCCGCTTTTTGTTGTCCTAAATCCTCGATTTGGTACTTGGCCAAAGCATTCCCGGTAAAGCGATCGCTCGGGACAGTGCGAAAGATATAATTTCCGACCTTTGAAAGAGAAACAAAGGTGCTCGTCGGAGAAACCATCACTAATCCTTCTTGCTGATAAATGGGTGCGGCTGCTAAGGTCGCGTCACTGCCAAAATGTCCCACAACGCCTAAAATTTCTGGATTTTTCACAAATTTTTCTGCCATTTCCTTGGCAATTTCAGCATCGTTATTATCATCGGCAATCAAAACTTTTAAACCCGCGCCGTTAATGCCGCCTTCTCGGTTAATTTCATCTTGTGCCTGTACCACTCCTC
>JBFRWJ010000116.1:0-15275 GCA_051439525.1 Spirulina sp.
ACCCACCCCCACCCCCTCCCAAGAGGGGAGCCCAAGAGGGGAGAATTTGCCGTCCCTCGACCCCAATGCGTAAGCGAACTAATCCAGAATATGATAGAAATTAGTCTGTCGCGAGGGGGTCAATGCCTGTGGAACGTTTGCCGAGGAATAAGGGCAGTAAAATGCGTCCGAGGTTAACGGGTGTACTGCTCGTTCTGATTTTAGTCATTCTCATTGGCTTAACGCCAGTCGTTCGGATTCTGACCGAGTTATGGTGGTTTGAAGCCGTCGGCTATAGCGAGGTGTTTTGGACGCTGTTGCTGGGGCGATCGCTTTCTTGGCTTCTCGTTTTTCTCATCTTTACTCTCTTTCTGGGTTTTAACTATCGCTTGGCGCTCTACCTGACGCGAGAGACTCCGTTTCGTTCCCTCCCTGCGAGCGCCTATTACGATATTCCTGCCGATACAGTGGGTCGCTTGGTTCATTTTCTCGCCACTGCGGCGATCGTTTTCTGGGCATTTATTGCGGCGGCAGCCAGTACGGACGTTTGGGAGGTCGTCCTCAAATTTTGGCAGAGAACGGATTTTGCGATCGCGGATCCCATTTATCAGCACGATATCGGCTTTTATATTTTTCAGTTCCCGTTTTACACGAGTTTGAGAAACGGATTGCTAGCCTTATGCTTGGGGGGATTAGCCTTCGCGATTCCTGTTTATTTACTCAAAGGAAATATCGATCGCGCTCGGGGATGGGCGCGCTTATGTGCCGGTCGAGTGAAAGCCCATTTACTGAGTTTATTGGCCGCGATCGCCCTGCTGGTTGCGTTTAGCTATTGGTTGCAGCGCTATCAGCTTCTTTACTCGACGGATGGGGTGGTTTTTGGCACCGGCTATACGGACGTTCACACGCGCCAAATTGCCCTAATTTTAATGGGTTTTTTAGCCGTGACTCTCGCGGTTATTTTCTTGCTCTCCATCGGTCGCAACCGTTTAACTTTGCCCCTCTCTTCCGTGGGCATCTACATCATCATCGCCCTCATTTTTCAAGGTTTCATTCCCGTTCTCGAACAACAATTAGTGGTTTCTCCCAACGAACTCACCAAAGAAACTCCCTATATCAAACATAATATTGAAAATACCCGTCGAGCCTATGGATTGGATCGGATGCAAACCCAACCTTACGAGGTCAAATCTAATTTAGATCTGCAAACGTTAGAAAAGAATTCTACTACTATAGATCATATTCGCTTGTGGGACGATCGCACCCTTTTAAGTACCTATCGAGAACTGCAAGAAATTCGTCCTTACTATCACTTCAAAGATGTCGATATCGATCGCTACACTCTCGATGGCATCTATCGTCAAGTCATGCTCTCCCTGCGAGAATTAGCCTACGAACAAGTCCCCCCACCCGCGAAAACTTGGGTGAATCAACATCTGAAATATACTCACGGTTACGGTTTGGTCATGAGTCCGGTCAATCAAGTGAGTTTGGAAGGGTTGCCGAAACTGTTTATCAAAGATATTCCCCCTATCTCGGAAGTCGATCTAGAAATTCAAGAACCGCGAATTTATTACGGAGAAAATACCGATCGCTATATTTTCACGGGCATGGGAACCGATGAATTTGACTATCCCGGGGACAAGGAAAATCAGGCCTATCGTTATTCCGGACGGGGTGGCATTTCCATTCCGGGATTTTTTCACCGTCTCGTTTATGCGTTTCATTTCGGCGATTTAAAAATCTTAATTTCCGGCTATTTTACGCCAGAATCTCGCATTTTATATCATCGTCAAATTCGCGATCGCGTGCAACGGATCGTCCCATTCTTGTTATTAGATGAAGATCCTTACCCCATTATCGTTAACCAACGCTTGAAATGGATTATCGATGCCTATACGATTAGCGATCGCTACCCCTATTCCGAACCTTTAGGCTTTCAGTTAAATTACATTCGCAATTCCGTCAAAATTGTGGTGGATGCCTACGACGGCACGATCGAGTGTTTTGCGATCGATGAAAGCGATCCGATTTTAACAACGTATCGTCGTATTTTCCCCCATCTTTTTAAATCTTCAGACGCAATTCCTGCGAATATCAAACGGCATTTTCGCTATCCGATGGATCTCTTTAAAATTCAAGCGGCACAGTATTTGACCTATCACATGACCAATCCCGAAGTGTTTTACAATCGAGAGGATATGTGGTCGATTCCCTTACAAATTTATGAAGACGATGCCGAAAAAATGAATCCTTATTATACCATCATGCGTCTTCCTCAAGCCGAAAAAGAAGAATTTGTTTTAATTTTACCCTTTACTCCCATTAATAAATCAAATATGGTGGCTTGGATGGCAGCTCGTTCTGATGGGGAACATTATGGTAAGAGTCTGGTTTATGAATTTTCTAAACAGGAAATAATTTTAGGCCCCATGCAGCAAGAAGCCCGGATCGATCAGAATACCGAGATTTCCGAACAGTTAACGTTATGGAGTCAAAAAGGCTCGAAAGTCATTCGCGGAGATTTATTGGTGATTCCGATTGAAAATTCTTTGCTTTATATCGAACCCGTCTATTTACGAGCAGAAAAAGGACAATTACCGGAACTGAAACGCGTGATTGCTCTTTACAATCAAAAAAGTGTCATGGAAGAGGATTTAGAATCGGCTTTAGCGGCACTGTTTGACTCATCTTCTCCGATAATTTCTCAACCGCGACCCGACAATAAAGACGAACGGGAATCTTCTCCCTTAATTCAATCAGCATTAGAAACCTATCAGAAAGCTCAGGAGGCGTTGCGATCGGGAAATTGGGCAGAATACGGTCGCTTCAATGAAGAATTAGAGCAAATTCTTAAACGCTTGAATCAAGAATAATGGCGAATTGTTTGACGGCAATTCCGGCAACATGAGGACTGACAATGGGAAAAGAAATGGCAAATTCTTGAGATTTGACTAAATCAAAACCGATGGTCGCGATCGCTTCTCCCGTCTCCCGATTCACGTGACAATTATCGAATAAAAGTTGCCATGCAGGTTTTATGATATTTTGCACTCTTCTTACAGTCGTTCCCGATTTGGCGGCGATATGTTCGATAAAAATAAACTTTCCCCCCGGTTTGAGAATGCGGATAATTTCGTTTAAACTGGTTTCGAGATGATTGACGGAACAGAGAACGTGAGTGCTGACTACTGTATCGATGCAATTCTCTTCCACCGGAATCGTTTCGGCAAAACCCTGATAGAGATCGATCGCCGTTAAACCGACTTTTTCTGCTTTTTGTTTTAAATAAGGGTGCATAAAAGGATTGGGTTCGATGCCGATCCAATGAAGGCTTTGGGGATAATACCCTAAATTGACCCCCGCACCGGGGCCGATTTCTACAACCGTTTCGCCTCCTGCAATCTCTGCAAATAAAGTTTGCTTGAGGTCGGCGAGAGTGGTGCGATCGGGATAGTCTTTTAAGGTAACAGAGCGATCGCTATCGATGTCCGTTTTCGACATTCCCCAAGCAAACAGGCGTTTTTGCATTTGCGAAACGGCATTGAATTTCATGACTCGAACAAAAAAAATATCCTACAAGTTTTCACTGCGATCGCTCTCTATCATTTCTTCTAACATATTAGAGGTCACGCAACGACGTTCGGAACAGTATGCCATTAAATTCACCCCATTTAACATTTTTACGGTACTGACCCGAACCCGGAAATTATCGGTAATAAACCAACAGCGTTCTGGTGCTTGATTGCGTTAGTATTCGGTTTGAATGCTCAACACCCCATCCGGTGCAAAACTATAGCGACAGATGACGGGAATGCCTTCCACATAACCCCGATTGCGTAAAAATTTACCCGTTGTCGGGTCATCGGGATGGGGAACGTCCACGAGGATCGCCGCATAGTTGGGATTGACTTCCTCTAAAGTTGCCAACCAATTAAAACTCGCCCCTCCCGATGCCCGAGCGGGATCGACGTTTTGGGCTTGGCAAACCTCCAGCACGCGAGGATCGTCTCGCTCCAAAACCTCGATTACAATATTAGATTCTCCCGACTCGTCAGCCACTGCATCGAAATGATGAACCGTTCGCTGGGAGAACCACTGTCCCTCACTTTTACGAAAAAAGTTCATCATGGTCATGGGAGGAGTAAATAACATATCGAGTTAACCTTAATCAATAAATCTATTTTTGGGGTATCGCCGATGAGATTTTCTCATACTCAGTCAACCTCTGCAAGTCCGGAAACAATTGGGAAACTCTGGGTTGATGTCTCGTCGTGGTCGAGTTTCGCGGTTCATGGGGTTGGTTATTCGGTCTTATTCTCGGTCGGCGTTTTCAAAAACAGTTACCAATCGTCATGAAAAAATTGGCTGAACTGGCAGAAGAAAAATGAATCGATCGGCTAATTGCTTATCCTTCGATCGCGATCGATAGCGTATTGATGGATCTTAAAGCTATTCTCTACTTTGCTCGATGGCAGGGTTTCCGCCCCAGTTTTTTGGTAAAATGCTAAGGGGATGAAGATTAATATTGGGGATTAAATGATTTCTTAACCAACCTTGACTCGGTCTCTTATTATCCCGGTTGGCTAGTCTAGAATCGTGTCGAAAGTTACACGCGGAAAAACGCCGATCCCCATCTTGCTTATTAACAGAAAATCGAGAAGGACGGAAAAAAAGTGAGATGTCAGAGAAGATACTACACCAACACCCTCATTGAAGGTGGGGATGACGATCGCGTTCAATCCATCAATGCTGAAGCAGCGATCGCGCGGGTGCAAGAGTTATTAGATGGCAGTGAGTCTCAAACGCAACCGCTCTCGAGCTGGGGCAATCTATCCATCGATCCCGATACCCGGCAGGTAACGTACTGCTCCGGTCTCCTTTCTCTCACATCCAAACAATATGCCATTTTAGAGTTGTTGGTCGCGAATGCACCCGAGGTGTTAAGTGCGAAGGAAATTCGAGAACGAGTGTGGAGTTCTGGGAAGTCCTCCAAAAAGAAAGCCGTTCGCTTTCAGATTGAGGAGTTACGGAAGAAATTGAAAAAGGTTGGGACTCCCGCCGATTTTATCGAGACGGTTTATCGCGGGGGCTATCGGTTAAATCCCTTGTATGATAAGGCTCTTGCCCCTCGAACCGACCTAGGGGGATCGGGGTCGCCAACGGCCGAACTCCAATCGCTGAAGGAAGCGTTACGAACTGCACTCACCGCTTTGCAATCGACTCGAGGGGAACTGAGCCAGAAGGAGCGGGAGTTAGCGATCGCCCGACAAACCCTCGAGAAAGAACGCCAGCAACGGCAAGCGATCGGGGAGGAATGGGAACGATGGGTGACGGCAAGCACGACAGAATTAATTGAGGCGAATTCTCAGCTTCAGCAGAGGGAAAACCAGTGGAAAGCACTGTTCGAGCAAGCGTTAGATGCCATCGCCATTACCGACGATCGTGGCTGTTATGTCGATGCCAATCCTGCCGCTTGCGAGTTATTGGGTATCTCCAAAAGCGAACTCCTGCATCTCGGGGTTGCCGATTTTTCCGATCCCCAATTGGATTTCCCCCGAGTTTGGCAAGGGTTTCTCCAACAGGGGAAAATGTCGGGAGAATTTCGCTTGTATCGTCCCGATGGCACGACGCGGGAGACAGAATTCGCGGCGATCGCCAATTTTATTCCCGGTCGACATCTCTCAATTTTGCGAGATGTGACGGCGAGAAAACAACTCGAAGCTCAGTTTTATCAAATCCAACGGCTGGAAAGTTTGGGTCAATTGGCAAGCGGGATTGCCCACGATCTCAACAACGTGTTTACGCCGATTTTAGCCCTCGCTCGGGTTCTCCGTTTGACCCATCCGGAACTGGATGCAAACGTACAAAAGCGGTTGAAGATTTTAGAAGATAGCGCTCAACAGGGAGCTAACATCATCAAGCAAATTCTCACTTTTACCCGAGGAAGTACCGCAGAGCGAATCCCCATAAATATTGCTCCCCTCTTGCAAGAACTCGCCGACATTGCTCGACAAAGTTGGCCCCCATCCATTGCCATTCATCTCGACCTGCCCGAACCCGAACGATCGTTGCAGATGGTTTCTGCCGATCTAACTCACTTAAATCAAGTCTTGATGAACTTGTGTTTCAATGCCCGGGATGCTATGCCCGAGGGGGGACTCCTCAGCCTCTCTGCAGAAAATTGCTTTGTTGATGAAGCGATCGCTGGCAAAAACTTGGATGCCAAAGTGGGGAATTATGTTGTCGTGACTGTTGCCGATACGGGTATTGGCATTGCCTCCGACCTGCGCGATCGCATCTTTGAGCCGTTTTTTACCACCAAAGAGGTCGGGCAAGGTACTGGGTTGGGACTGGCGGTTGTTTTGGGGATTGTCAAAAACTATGGCGGTTTCGTGGAGGTCTTCAGCGAAATCGGATGCGGAACTCGCGTCAAGGTGTACTTACCCGCAACAGAAGAACGACCGATCGAGGGCGATCGCGCTGGGGAATCCCTGCACGGAAAGGGGGAATGGATTTTAATTGTAGATGATGAGCTTGCCGTGCAACAGACGACCCAAGCCTTGCTCGAAAGCCATTACTACGGGACGCTAACGGCAGGTGATGGCGTGAAAGCCCTCGCGCTTTACCAGCAACATCGAGAGGCGATCGGCTTGGCGATCTGCGATGTGATGATGCCGAAGATGGGGGGAATTCCCTTAATTCAAAACCTCAAAGCGATCGATCCCGAGGTGAAAACCATTGCCGTTAGTGGCTTACCCGCAAATCGAGAACCGGCTTTAGCGGCGGGTGCAAGGGTCTTTTTGCCAAAACCCTATCTTCCGGAACAACTCTTAAAGCACGTCCGGGATTTACTCGGCGCTCGCCAATCTGAATCTGATTAAGTGACGCGATCGCCTCGGGACGAGAAAGAATACAAAGCGATCGAGGCATCAAAACGATCTCCACTCTCAAAACCTCTCAAAAATTGTTTATAATACAACGAGAATACAAAAAAATTAGAGCAATGAGCCTCAAAGATCGCCTGACGGACAACATTAAAACAGCAATGAAAGCCAAGGATAAAATTCGCTTGGAAACCATTCGCAGCCTCAAAAAAGCCGTCTTGGAAAAAGAAGTTAGCGTGCGTCCGAGCGGACGAGAAACCCTGACGGAAGAAGAAGAACTCGATATTTTGGCACAACAAGCCAAACAGCGCCGCGAAGCGATCGAGCAGTATCGCAGTGCTGGCAGAGACGACCTCGCTGATAAAGAAGCGCAAGAATTAGCCATCATTGAAGAATATCTTCCCCAACAATTATCTGAAGAAGAATTGAGCAAAATTCTGGACGCAACGATTGCCAAAGTTGGTGCAACTTCCCCTAAAGATATGGGGAAAGTGATGGGCATGGCCATGAAACAACTGAAAGGAAAAGCCGACGGGAAAAAAGTCCAAGAAATGGTCAAAGCTAAACTCGCGAATGCTTGAATTAATTAATTCTGAGGACAGGCTTCCACTGATTGGAAAAATCAGTGGAAGCCTGTCCCAAATCATTCCAATCATTTCTGCTAAAACGAATATTGAGGAAGACGAACAAATGTCACAAGTAATGACTTTTCAAGAAATGGAACAAAAATATGAAGGTCAATGGCTGTTAATTGCTTATACAGATATTGATGAAGAGATGCAGATAAAAGAGGGTACAATCTTAGCACATTCTCGAGACAAGGAAAAGATTTATCAAGCGCTTGAATCTATTAAAAATATTCCTGTTGCGATTGAACATGCTGGCAAATTTACAGAAAATCTGGATTATATTTTATGACCAAAAAGATTTATAAACTAAAAAAATATAGAGATTTACTTTGGCTCAGAGGTGCAGTAGGAAGTGAAGAAAAACCTTCAATTGTCATGCGCTTATTAGTTGATACCGGATCGAATTTTACTGTTTTACCCGTCGCGATCGTAAAACAATTAGGATGCGATCTCGATCATCCCGTTAAAATGACAAAGATCGTAACAGCAGGAGGAATGAGAGATGTTCCTATCGTTGCTATTCCTTGGTTTAATTGTTTGGGGTTGCGTCGAGAAAATTTTGAAGTTGCTGCCTTAAATTTACCTGTTAATTCTTTTACTGATGGTTTGTTGGGAATAGATTTTTTGCGATACTCTCAAGCCGTTATTGATATTAATCGAGGAGAAATTTCAGTGAATGTGGAGGGATGAGTAGCGTTAACAGAACCAGAGAGCATAGACCAGCGATCGCATAACTTATTTCCTCGATAACTTTTATCTCTTTGTATTCAGTTTGGTATTAGTTAAAAATGTATAATAAAAAGATGACTAAAGACTCCAGCATAGCCTATGACTGACATACTTATTATTATAACTTGTAAACTTAAAAGAGTAAAGGGTAAGTATTTTAAAATTAAAAAGATATTGTTAGAGGGCGTATGCAATACGCCCCTACCCCAATCCACCCTACTGTAGGGGCGCAATGCTTGCGCCCTTAAATTACGGTAATCATCCGGATCTGATATAATTAGGAATTCCCAGAGAGGCTATCGAAATAAATAATTTTTTTGGATTACCAGAATCTTCTTGTTGTTTACTTCGCACATCGAATTCAACACCATTATAAGAAGAGACATTTGTTAATACTCCATAGGGAGGAGTTGAAAAATCTGTGTAGATACCACAATATGGAATACTAGGTCCCGAATTGCCTAAGCTATAATTAATACGCAGAAAATTGTCATTTTCACTATTATTTTGATTGTTGCTGATTAGAGTATACGAAATTTTAGAAGTACCCAAGAACTTATTAGAGAATTGGTATTACCTGCTATTCTCTTATTCTAAGACTTGAAACAATATAAAGTAGTCCGAACAATATAAAAGTTAACATTGTGAAGGAAGCAACAGAAGGGATTCAGCTCATTTACATTTATTTACACGAAGATCAAGGTTAGTTTTAAGATTGATGAATCGACTCGAAACCCGAAACAATATCGAGGAGTTCTTCAGTAATCGAGGTTTGACGTTGATGGTTAAATTCCGCTTGCAGTTCGCTCAAACGTTCTTGAATATTTTTTTCGGCAATTTGCATGGAAGCTAAACGACTGTCATTTTCACTGGCTAAGGACTCCGCACAAGCTCGATAAAGCGAGACAAAGAAATATTGACGAAAAAGAGCTGAAACTAAGCGTTCTTGACTCATGGTAAACGTCGGCAGAGTGCGAGAGTTCCATTTTTTCTCTTGCAACTGGCGCAATCGGACGATATTAATGGGAAAGATTTGCTGTTGGTGCGGGCGATAGGTGGCACTAGAAATGGGACGGTTATTAAATACTAAAATTTGGTCGAGTTGCCGATCGCGTCGCCAGGTTTCTAAGGTTAATACCGTTTCCTGAACGATCGCGGCGATCCCGGTAATGGATCCCGGTACGATAAAGCAGCGATCGCTTTTCTGTCCGGCAGCTTCGAGGCGATCGCGAATCCGCGTCCCCACGGTTAAAACAATCCGGCGTTCGCGATCGATGGGAAGCGCGTCGATCTGTTGTAGGGTAAAATCAGCAATTCGTTCGTTAAACTGACCGCACATCCCTTGGTCGGATCCGAAGGCCACCACCCCGAGGCGATGGGTGGGAACGGGTTTCATGCCGACCAAACTCTCTGGGTATTTTTTCAGGAGGATCTGCATGCCCATTTCTAGGGTGCGGTTATACTCGCTTAAAGAGACTACTGCTTTCTCATACTGGCGAATGCTGACGGCGGCTAGGGCTTTCATGGTTTTTACCACGGATTGCAGGTCTTTGGCCGTGTCGATTTTGCGTTTGAGGGCTTCAAGAGTCATTTCAATGAACAATGAGCAATGAACAATGAGCAATTATCAATGAACCATAAACTGGGAATTTTCCTTCAGTCGCTCAATTCTAATAATGTTTGACGATCGCGATCGCTGAGTTTTTCCCCGGCTTCGATTCGTCGGCAAATATCGGGAAATTGTGCGACAATTGCGGTGCATAATGCCTTTTCTGCGGAACTGACTTCTTCTGGGGGCAGGCGATCGAATAATCCTTGGGTGACGGCGAGGAGGACGGCGATTTGTTCGGCGGCGGGCATCGGTTCGTATTGGCGTTGTTTGAGAATTTCTCGGACGCGCTGACCCCGTCCTAGGGTTTGGCGAGTGGTTTCGTCCAATCTCGTCCCAAAGCGAGAGAATGCCTCTAATTCCTCAAACTGGGAGTAAGAGAGGCGCAGATCCCCGGCTACAGCGCGATAGGCGGGTAATTGGGTTTTGCCCCCCACGCGAGAGACGGATTTGCCGATATCAATCGCGGGTAAAATTCCCTTTTGGAATAAGTCGGGGGTGAGGTAAATCTGACCGTCGGTAATGGAAACGAGGTTGGTGGGAATATAAGCGGATAAATTTTGCGCCTCGGTTTCGACAATGGGTAAAGCCGTTAGGGATCCCCCGCCCAGTTCCGGACGCAGGTGAGTCGCCCGCTCTAACAAACGAGAATGAATGTAAAAAATATCTCCCGGAAAGGCTTCCCGACCGGGAGGACGGCGCAACAAGAGGGACAGTTCGCGATAGGCGCGGGCGTGTTGGATGAGATCGTCGTAAACAATGAGAACATCCCGCCCTTTGCTCATAAAGTATTCTGCCATTGTCGTCGCCGCATAGGGAGTAATGTACTGCAATCCGGGAGGAGTTTCTCCCCCTGCCACGACGACGATACAATAGTCCATTGCATCGTATCGGCGCAAGTCGGCGATGAGTTTGGCGACCGCAGAACTGCGCTGGGCGATCGCGCAGTACACGCAAATCACATTTTTGCCTTTTTGATTTAGGATCGTATCGAGGGCGATCGCAGTTTTTCCCGTTTGGCGGTCTCCGAGTATCAATTCTCGCTGTCCCCGACCAATGGGAATGAGAGCATCAATCGCTTTAATCCCGGTTTGCAGGGGGACGGTGACGGGGGCGCGTTTCATGATAGCGGGGGCCTCTCGCTCGATCGGGTGTCGGTCGGTCGTCGTAATCGGACCGCGATCGTCCAAAGATCGCCCCGTCCCGTCCACAATTCTTCCCAATAACTCCTCACCTACTGGAGTATCCAGCACGCGCCCGGTGCGATAAACCTCACATCCTGCCTTCAAATTCTCACTTTCATCCAAGAGAACGATTCCCACTTCCTCGGGGTCGAGATTGAAAGCCATTCCCAAGCGATCGCCCGGAAATCTGACCAGTTCGGAAGATTTGACTCTCGGTAAGCCGATCGCGCGAGCGATTCCACTCCCTAAATAAGTGACAGTTCCCATTTCCTGCGCTTGCAAGTGAGAGCGGCGATCGGCCAAAAGGCGATCGGAAACTTTGAAGGTTTTATCGAGAACGGTTTTGAGGGAAGCAGAATCGTCGTTCATGTTTTTTTGTTATTGGTTATTTGTTATTGGTTATTGGTTATTGGTTATTGGTTATTGGTTATTGGTTATTGGTTATTTGTTATTGGTTGTTCCCTAACTGGTGACTGGTGACTGGTGACTGGTGACTGAAAAGACCGATCGCATCGCCAATATTTTCAAACCCGTGTTCCTCTAATTTTTCGAGCAATCCTTCTAAAATGCGCCGCACTATCCAAGGGCCTTCATAAACCAAACCCGTATAAACTTGAATTAAACTCGCACCTGCGGTTATTTTATTCCAAGCATCTTCGGGGGTAAAAATTCCTCCCACTCCAATAATCGGTAATTTTCCCTCGGTTTGCTGCCAAATCAAGCGAATGACCTCGGTTGCGCGATCGCGCAGGGGTTTACCGCTAATTCCTCCTGCTTCTTCGGCGATCGGGTTTCCCGTTGCTTTCAGAATGCCCGTTTTTAAATTATCCCTGCGGATGGTAGTATTGGTGGCAATAATTCCCGCCAGTTGGTAAGTTTTCGCGAGGTCGAGAAGCTCCGCGATCGCTTCGTCTTCCAAATCTGGGGCAATTTTCACGAGAATGGGTTTTTGGCTGCGATTTTCCTGTTGAATGGCTTCTAAAATTGTAGCGAGTTGCTGGGAATTTTGCAGCGATCGCAGTCCGGGGGTATTGGGAGAACTGACGTTAATGACGAAATAATCCCCTAAATTTTGCAAGCGCTGAAAACTTCCTAAATAGTCCTCTGCTGCGTCTTCTAAAGGGGTTATTTTCGATTTCCCTAAATTAATGCCGATGGGGATGGGAAATTGCTGTTTTCGCTGCTGTAAGTTTTGTTGTAAAATGTGACTTCCTTGATTATTAAAACCCATGCGATTGAGAACGGCTTCATCTTCTAACAAGCGAAATAAACGGGGTTGAGGATTTCCGCTTTGAGGATGAAAGGTCACGGTTCCCAATTCGGCAAACCCGAAGCCAAGTTTATGCCAAATTCCTGTCGCTTCGCCATCTTTATCAAATCCCGCAGCGAGTCCAAACGGATTGGGAAATTTGCATCCCCATAAGGTTTGTTCCAAGCGGCGATCTTCAACAGAGCAAGATGCTTCTAAGTATTGTAAAAGAGAAATTGCCAGAAGATTTCGAGGATGAGCATCCAACCAGTGGAGAATTTGTAAAGTCTGGCAATGAATCCATTCCGGATCGGTTTTCAATCCAGAAAATAAGAGGGGTTTAATGCTGAGTTTATAAATATCCATTTATTCTCCCAAGGTTAATAATCCTGCTGAAAAATTAACGGTAAGTGGTAAAATCTTCAACCACTGCAATCCTAATAGTGCTTCTTGGACTCCGTGTCCTGTTACAACGGGGATAATGTATTCTTGCTCATCTAAAATAATTCGACCTTCATAATTAATTTCAAAAATCAACTCGCCCAGTTCGCCAAATTGTCCAGAAATCATATTTTTCCGCAGACTCCGGTTTCATTAATTCTAAATGTTACCAGCCAACTTTCAGGATGTTTTTGACGAGCTTTTTCGACAGCGCTTTCTTCCCGAATATCAATAAAATAATCCCTGCTATTGGGTTCGACGATCGCATACCAATTGTAATGCTCTTCGAGCAATTCAGGACAAATGCGATCGAAGATCGAACGAGCTTTTTGACAGCGTTCTTCTTTTTCTGCTCTACGACGAGCTCATTCTTCTTCTGGGATCTGATACTCTGGAAATAAACGACCGCGATGACGAGGGCGATAACTGGGCGATCGCTTGTTTTTGGCTGGCTCTGTTTGGGATCGAGTCATGGTTTTGTTCTTGAGGTTATCAATATTATATTCTTCCGCAAGAGCCTGTTTCATTGAGCTTCATAATTCCTAACATTGTTTCTGGATATTTTTGACGTGCTTTTTTGACCGCTTCTTCTTCATCGCGATCGCAGAAATAATCGCCGCTTTCATGTTCGATCGCAATATACCAATTGTAATACTTTTCGATTAATTCGGGCTGGATGCGAGTTAAAATTTCGCGATAGCGTTTGACGCGCATTTCTTTTTCTGCTCTGCGACGGGCTAATTCTTCTTCTGGGATTTGATAATCTGGAAATAAACGACCGCGACGGTGAGATTGGGGGTTTTGCGATCGCTTGTTTTTCGGTTGCTCTGTTTTCCCTCGAGTCATTGTTTTGTTCTAGGGAGAAAAATTGTCCTAGCTTGCCATTATAGTGCTATATCATAACTTCTGCTGACTATATTCACGCGATCGCCTCAAACCTCGTAGGGGCGTTGCATGCAACGCCCCTACAGAAGAGATAGAAATACATCAGAAAAGCCATAAAGAACGTTTTCCTGCGTATTGTCATTGGAGACCAAACGTTTCCATTAATTCGACCTCAGAGAAGCCGTAAAGTAATAAGTGGAATTTCCAAGTGGGTAAAATCGGATGTTTCCATTAATTCGACTTCAGAGAAGCCGTAAAGTTTTTGTGATGTCTGTGTGCGAGTAAATACAGGCTAGTTTCCATTAATTCGACTTCAGAGAAGCCGTAAAGTATGGCGGAAATGGATGACCGACAGATCGCATGGTTTCCATTAATTCGACTTCAGAGAAGCCGTAAAGGGACCCCTTTCAGAACCCTTGTTATCACTGGATTATAGCACCCCATTTTCGGGGGGGTCAAGAGATCCTCTCTAATTGAGATATATTCGCAGTTATTTCCTTGGGGAAAACTCCCAAAACTCAGTCCGGACAAAGTTCTCGTAGAGGTCATCGAAAAAATAGAGATGATAATTAATTTTTCTCAGACTCCGACGATCGCACTATCTGACCCAAAAAATAAGGTTTCAAGCCTCCTCCGACGGTTGGAAAACCCAAAAAATTCCGAATTTCAAGCCTCCCGCTTTAGCGGTCGGTCATTGTTCATTGTTCATTGTTCATTGTTCATTGAAATGACCATCACGCACTCATTACCCATCAACTGTTTTGTTAACATTTTAGCGCTAAAGCACAACAACGAACTTTGTTAACGAGAATCGGAATCGATTTTTTCCATGACGATATAAACCGGACGCTTGCGCACTTCATCAAAAATACGCCATAAATACTCGCCAATGACTCCTAAAAAGATGAGTTGAAAGCCGCCAATTAATAAAATTACTACCATTAATGCCGACCATCCTTCTACGGAAATTTGCCGGGTTAAACGTTCGATCGCGATTAAAATTCCGTACAAGAATCCTAAAAATGCCAATCCCATTCCCAATACCGTACAGGCACGAATGGGTAAATAAGAAAATTGGGTAATGACGCTAATGGCTAATTCGACTTTTTTCCAAAAACTCCAGCCAGATTTACCCGTTTTTCGACGCTGGCGATCGTAACGAATTCGGGTCTGACGAAAACCACTCCATAAAATTTGCCCGGTAATATGAGAATTCTTTTCCTGCATGGATAACAAGACATCCGCAACCGGACGAGAAATCATAAACATATCTGCCCCGGTTTTCGGCCATTCCGGCCAAACAAAGTGCATTAAACGATGAAATAAATGGGATGATACTTTGTCAAAGAAGCGATCGGCACGAGTCCTTCTCACTGCCCAAGCAACATCATAGCCTTGTCGAATTTCTAAAAACAATCGATAGACTAAATCTGGCGGTTCTTGTAAGTCTTGCGGAAGAAAAGTTACATAATCTCCCGTCGCGTTTTGAATTCCGGCTAAAATCGCGATATAGGATTTAAAATTCCTAGCCAGACGAATGGCTTTAAAGGTAAAATATTGAGGTGTTAACTCCCGCACGAGAGCAAAGGTCTTATCTTTAGAACCATCGTCTACAAAAACAATTTCTGTTGCAAAATGATTCTGATTGGCTAAGGCCAGTTGTTCTAATTCTTCGGGGAGGGT
>JBFRWJ010000117.1:0-7600 GCA_051439525.1 Spirulina sp.
GTCCATTGAGCCTTCTTTATCTTTGGTTCATTTTTGGTTTTTTAATCTTGCGCATTCTGCAATGGTTTTGGCAAAATCTTCCTCAAATCACTCAAACAATGCTTTTAATCGGTCTCGTGTATTGGGTGTTTTCTAAATGCTTCCAATCTTCTCGTTAATTTATCCTTAATTTCTCAATTGAATTATGTCATCTTCCTCTCGTCCTCCACTGAAAGTCGTTCCACCGACTAATATTCCCCAAAAGCAACCCTCGCTCCCTTCTCAACCCGAGCAAATGTCTTCTCCATCACCCGAATCAACGCCTCGCGATCGCTCTCGTCGCGATTGGTTTCGCATGGGTGCGATCGCGACAATATTAACTGTAGGAGGATGGTATGTTCTCTCTCCGGCTACGATTTATGTCAAGGGAATTGCCTCTTTTGAACCCCACGAGGAACAAATACGGGGTATTTTTCTCGATTTTCCGGGGAAAGTCACAAAATTTTGGGTCAGCTATGGAGAGGATGTGGAAAAAGATCAACCCCTCGCGGAAGTCGAAGCGATCGCATTGGAAACAGAACTTGCGCAAAAAAAGATACAATTACAGGAAAAACAAGCACAATTAGAAGCCCAGAAAATTCAAATTACCATCCTCGCAGCCGAACTCGCCCGAGAGCAAAAAAGAACGGCGATCGTTTATCGTCGCGAGGAAGATTTTCGCAATCAATTCAATCGCGGTAGCAATGCACCAGAAATTCGCAAATTAAGGCAAGAAATTAATGCCATTGGAACGCGATTGATGAGCATTAGAAGCGAACAAGTGAAACTGATCGAACAATTAAAAGGAGTTCAAAGTATTTTAAAAGAATACGATACAGATATTATGAGACAATTGAGAGAAGATGGAGCAATTGCTCGTCTTTCTTTCACGAAAGAATTTGCCGATATCCAATCCCGACAAGCCACTTTACAAGCTCAAATCCAACAACAAGATCAGCTTGCTTTAGAAATCAAATATCAAATGAGTGCTAAATCTGCTGAACTTGAATTTCTGCAAGAAAAGCGACAAGAACGCTTACAAGAATATCAAGACGAACTGACCAACCAAATCGCCAATTTAGAACCGATTCAACAAAAATTAGCGGCGGCTAAAATAGCAGTGAAAAATTTGATTCCCGTTGTCAATACTTTAGAAATTGAGGTCAATAAATTGGCAGAACGACATCAAAAAAATACCGCGATTAAATCCCCACTATCAGGAACGATTATTACACCAGATTTACCGCAAAAAATTGGCCAAAAGATTACAGAAGATAAACCCGTTTTAGTGGTTGCCAATCTTGAAGAAATGGTCGCGACAATTGAGATTACTCAAGGCGATGCGGGTTTGGTCAAACAGGTGTTTGGCAAACGGGAATTGCCCGTCACCTTGAAACCCAGAGAAATTGAAATTGATTCATTTCATAGCGCGATTAAAGATATCGAACCTTTGTACGATAGCGATGAATCGGGACAAAAACAATTAATGCGAGTGAGAGCAACTTTTGATAATCGCGATCGCATTCTTTCTCCTAATTCTGAAGCCGATGCGTCTATTGCTGTCGAACGCTTACCCAGATATCGGATTTGGTGGCGAGAAATTTGGAAACAATTGCGTCAATATTTTTAACGTTTTTAATCGATAAGATTAAGCGGCTTAAAAAATCCTGCTCATCCGAGCATCCCATCATTTTGTCCGTTTTCCACAAGTTTTCCACAACTTCTGGAAATTAACAAAATAGGTGCAGAATTCCCGCCAACTTAAACCGAGTGATTGTTCATTGTTCATTGATAATTGAATTCAGCATGGGAGGCAATTGACGCAGAATTTTCCGGCGATCGCGATCGATGGCAACTAAGACAACCCGGGCGGTAAGATACAATCGTTCTTCGTCTGGCGATCGGATTTCGTAGTCCCAATTCAGGCGAACGCCTTGCAAGTTCATCTTGGCTTTAATAATGGCGGAATATCCCAATTGTAAGGCTTGACGATAGCGCAAGGCTAGTTCGACCACGGGAAGATCGCACCCCGAAGCGACGAGATCGGCAAATTCCACTCCCCGAGACCGCAAATATTCCACTCGTACCTCTTCGAGCCAAGTCACGTAAGCTCCATGCCAAACTACGCCACCATAATCTGTATGATGGGGCTGCACTTTAACCGGATAATCAAACCAAAAGTCTTTTGTCATCAGTTGGAAATTGGAAGATAGCAAGAGAAATTCATCATTCATTTTTCATAATTTATCATTCATCCTTCATCATTCCTCCTTCACTCTCCATCCTTCATCCTTCCTCCTTCACCCTTCATCCTTCCTCCTTCCCCCTTCCTCCTTCCTCCTTCACCCTTCATCCTTCATCCTTCATCCTTCATCCTTCCTTTCAGTGCCATTTCCACGAGTTGATATTCTGCCCGAACTTGCGTTAAAAGGGAATCCGTTCCCACCATTGTTCCCGATCGCCCCAATTGTTCCAACTGCGCGCAGAGTTCGGAAAATTTCGTCACCCCCAAAGAAGCACTGCTCGATTTCAGGGTATGGGCATGATAATAGAGTTGTTGGGTATCTCCCACCGCGATCGCGCTTTCAATGTCGGCTAATAATTGCGGGCTGTCTTCACAGTAGGACTCGATCAACTCGCGGATGAGATCGTCCGCATCCTCGCCGCCAATTTCGATTAATTCTTGCCACATTTTTTCATCGATCGCCGCCGGAGCGATCGCATTTTCTTCATTCATCGAAGACTTATCCACAGATTGATATTTTTTTAAGGCTTCCACTAAAGCCTTGACGCGAATGGGTTTGCTAATATAATCATTCATCCCCGCTTTGAGACAAGCCTCGCGATCGCCCTGCATGGCATTTGCCGTCATGGCAATAATGGTAACTGTTCCCCGTTCCCCTTTCCCCGTTCCCCATTCCCCATTTTTTTCGATCTCGCGAATGTGTTGCGTTGCTTCAAAACCATCCATATCCGGCATTTGCACGTCCATCAGCACCACGTCGTAAGGCTGGCGTTTGAGGGCAGCCAAGACTTCCAACCCATTGGCTGCTACATCGGCCCGATAACCTAATTTTTTCAGGATATTGAGGGCAACTTTTTGGTTGACGACATTATCTTCGGCCAATAAGATTTTTAAAGGGATTTGTTCGCTTAAAGGAGCGTCAACTCGAGAAGATGGCAAAGTAGATTCTCCGATTGAGAGGGATTGAGGAACTAACAGATTTAAGAGAATATTATAAAGCTGAGATTGCTTAATGGGTTTATTCAAATAGGCAGAAAAATTAACTCTCGATAAATCGCGATCGCTGTCAAATTGCCCCATGGAAGTGAGCATGACTAAGGGTAGGGTTTGTCCGGCGGGCAATTGGCGAATGCGCTCGGCCAGCATCAATCCATCCATTTCCGGCATTTGCATATCGAGAATGGCAACATCGAATCCTTCTCCGCTTTCGAGCCAAGTCAGTGCCTCAGCCCCCGAGACCGCCGAGCGAGACACCATGCCAAACGATTGCGCTTGCAGGGTCAAAACTTTGCGATTGGTGGCATTGTCATCCACGATTAACAGGCGCTTGCCTTGCAGGTGTCCTCGAATATCGCCATTGTCGGAGGGTGCGACGGGTGCGACGATCGTAAACAAAAAGATCGAACCCCGCCCGACTTCACTTTCTACCCACATCGTGCCTCCCATGAGTTCCGTCAGGCGCTTGCTAATGACCAGTCCCAACCCCGTACCGCCAAATTTCCGGGTGGTAGAGGCATCGACTTGACTGAAAGGCTGAAAAAGGCGATTGAGGCGATCGTGAGGAATGCCGATGCCCGTATCCTTGACGGCAAATTCAATTTCGCACCGTTCTGCATGGGGGTTCTGACAGCGAACGGAGACGACGACTTCCCCTTCTCGGGTAAACTTGACGGCATTGCCGAGCAAATTGACCAACACTTGTCGCAAGCGCGTTACGTCCCCCACGATCGCTTTTGGGGTTTGTGGCTCGAACAAATAGGCCAGTTCTAAGTGTTTCTCTGCCCCTCGAGTGGCGAGCAAATCTAAGGATTCTTCAACGCATTGCCGCAAGCTGAAGGGGTGTTCTTCGAGATCTAATTTACCGGATTCGATTTTAGAAAAGTCGAGGATGTCGTTAATTAAGGTCAGCAGGGCATCGCCGCTACTGCGAATGATTTCGGCAAATTCGCGCTGTTGGGAGTCGAGCTCTGTATCGAGAAGCAACCCCGTCATGCCGATGACCGCATTCATGGGGGTGCGAATTTCGTGGCTCATGGTGGCGAGAAATTCACTTTTGGCGCGGTTGGCGATTTCTGCGTCCTCTTTTGCGGCTCTGAGGTCGGTTTCTGCCTGTTTTTGCGCGGTAATGTCCGTCAGAGTGCCCACCAGTCGATAAGCGTTGCCCGTCTCGTCTCGCGAGCATTTTCCCTTGGCTAAAACCCAGCGATATTCACCATTGCGATGTTGCAAGCGATGAATATTTTCGTAGAGGGGAGTTTTGCCGTCGAGGTGATCCCGGCCGTTCTGTAGGGTGGTTTCTAAATCGTCGGGATGAACGCGATCGCTCCAAGTCGTCAGTTGGTTGGACAGGGGAGCCTCTTCATAACCGACAATGCGCATCCACGAAGGAGAGTAATAGACTTCATCGGTGCGAATGTTCCAATCCCAAATCCCGTCATTGGTTCCGGAAATGGCCAGATCGAATCGTTCTTTTTGCTCTCGCAGGGAGGCTTCAATGGCTTGACGGCGGACGATTTCTTCATTTAAGTGATCGTTGAGGAGAGAAAGCTCTCCCGTTCGGCTCGCGACCCGATGTTCGAGGGTTTCGTTGGCTTGTTGTAATTCGCCAAACATCTTGGCGAGAGCGGCAACCATGGATTGAAAGTTGCCAGCCAGAGAACTAATTTCGCGGATGCGGGACTGGGGGAAGCGATCGCCGATCGCTTTCCCCTCGAGTTTTTGCGGCAAGTCGGTGGTGACGGCGGTTAGTTTTTTGATGGGAGCAACTAAGCGCTGACTGACGAGAATCGCAATGAATAAGGTGAGAAGGGCAATGAAGAGAACGAACGCCAAGCTTTCAATATACAGCCATTCCAAGCGATCGATATAGGGCTGGGTGGGAATTTCCACGATCAGCGTCCAAGGCAAATCCTCGGAGATCGCGACTTCTCGAATGAAACGGGATTGACGCCAGCGCACCATATCGGGCAAATTGGGATTTTTAGGCAGCCATTGAAATACCATGTCCGCGTGGGGAAGGGGACGCATCGTTCCTTCCTCGAGCAGGGTAAAGGGCGTTAAGGCTGGGCGATCGCGATCGGAACTGGCAATAATGCGATTTTGACCGTCGAGTAGGGTGGCGTGCAGGCGATCGACGGGAATGCTGGTTTGCAGAATCGCGGCAATTTCCCCTAACTCGAAGGAACCATAAGCCAGACCGCCCCAGCGATCCCCAAACAGAATGGGAACGCTCAAGCCAACGTGAGAGGTAATATTCAGAGTATCGCGATGGATATCGGTAAAAACGGCTTCTAATGTTGCTTGTGTATCTTGCCAATGGGCTTTTCCGGCAATATTGCGGCCGATAATATTTCTTCCCGCTTCGTTAGTGGTGGGAACGGCAGCGATAATGTCTCCTTCGGCATTGGTGGCGTAGAGTTTGAGAAAGGAGGGAAAGGCTTCTTTAATCGCGATCGCGTTGCGCTGCCATTCTTCTGGGGGGGCATTGGGGGCGTTGCGCAGGGTTTGAGCGAGGGCGTGCATACCGTTGAAATGGTGTTGATACCAGCGACGAAACTCGATCGTTAAAGGGGTTGTCGTGGCTTCTAATTCGATTTGAATTTCTCGTTCGAGGGTGTTGAGCGCTTCCCGTCCGTTTAAGATGGTGAGTAATAAAGTGGGGAAGAAAACAAAAGTAATCAGCAGAATAAAAATGGTTTGTTGAAAAGAGATCCCTCGTCTGAATTGGGGATTTTTCTCGAGTTTGAGGTCGGTTTTCGGGAGCAGTTTTTTCCAAGGAAAATAAGTGACCAGAAGGTAAGCGACGATCGCGTTAAAAATTCCGTTCGTCGCTTGTTTGAGGGCAATGAGCATCGTGCCGTTGGTGGGAACGTGCAAAATCGCGCCATAGAAAAGACCCACGAGGGGAATCCCCAAGCACAGCCAGTACATCCCGTCGAGAAAGACCAGATTGTGACGGGTTCGGCGCATCAATAGAGCAACAAAGAGTGCTTCTCCGGTAAAAATAACAATGGCGTAGGGATGATTCCATAAGAAATAAGTCTGACTGCTAGCAATGAGACTGGCGATCGCGCCCCAAAAGGGGCCATAAAAATAAGCAGCGATTAAAACCGCAATACTGCCAAATAAAAAATCAATGCTAAAAAAGAGCTTGAGATGAAAGTAGTTTCCTAAATAACCCGCAACAATGAGTAAAATCAGCACGATCGATGCCAACCCAGAAGGGGGAACGCGGAGAATTTTAATGATTTGTTTAACAAATTTCATTGCGGGGAATGGAGAATCGGTGATGAGTCATGGGGAATCGGTCATGGAGAAATACTTTTTTACTCGTTCCTCGTTACTCCCCCATCGGGAATCAATAATAGTTTACCCAAATTGTTCGATCGCGACCGATATCCGAGGGAACCCTAGTAAAATCGAGAAAAAGTCAATGATTGGGATTCAGTTCATGCCCCATAACCCCCGACAGAGTCAGCCATTCTTCACAACTGCACGAGTTGTTGTCACCGCAGAACAAATGCGCCAAATTGAAGGGCGAATATTTGCTGCGGGGATGCCTGTTGCGGCATTAATGGAAAAAGTTGCCGACTCGATCGCCCGAGAAATTATGTCCCTTTATCCGCGATCGACCCTCGATCGCGTGGGGATTTTGGTGGGTCCGGGTCACAATGGTGGCGATGCTTTAGTGGTAGCACGAGAGTTATTTTTGCAAGGTTATGATGTTAGCCTTTATGCCCCTTTTGATAAGGTCAAAGAATTAACCGCCAATCATGCTAAATATGCCGCCAGTTTGGGCATTCCCCGCCATTCTCAAATCGAATCTTTAGCCGATCGCCAATTGCTGGTGGATGGTTTATTCGGGTTTGGTTTGACCCGGGAACTATCCGGAGACATGGCGCAAGGGGTAAATTGGGTTAACGAGAGTCGCAAACCCGTCATCAGTATCGATTTGCCTTCGGGCATTCATACCGATACGGGAGACGTTTTAGGGACTGCCATTCGGGCAACCCATACGTTTTGTTTGGGGTTATGGAAGTTGGCGTTTTTTCAAGATCGCGCCTTGGAATATTTCGGTAGAGCATCCCTTATCGAGTTTGGCATTCCCGTTGCAGATGTCAAGGCAATTCTGTCTGAATCTCCTCCCATTCAACGGCTGAGCGAGCCCGTTGCCTTAGAAATTTTACCCCGAAAACGCCCCCTCGTCACCCACAAATACAAACAGGGACATTTACTCCTGATTTGCGGCTCGAAACGCTATGCGGGTGGGGCGATCCTGACGGGTTTGGGAGCGAGAGCACGTGGGGTGGGAATGCTCTCCATTGCCGTTCCGGAGTC
>JBFRWJ010000118.1:0-10903 GCA_051439525.1 Spirulina sp.
AAGGTGAACTGACAGGTTCTCATCGACGATTGGAATAACGGATATTGGGTGCATCATTCGCGAACGATCGCTATGTTAGAGTGACAAAAATACGATATCGAATTAGATTACTACGAAAATGGAGGCCATGCTTCCATCGAATTGCTCTGGGAGAGTGCATCCCAAACCAAAGAAATCGTTCCCCAAGCCTTCCTGTATGGAGGAGAAACCCCTTTACCCGCAGGAGTGGAAGGACAAGGAAACGGACTCTTAGGAAAATATTATGATGAGTTAAATTTCAACAATTTTGTTTTTGAGCGGACAGACGCGCAAGTTGATTTTGATTGGCAAACGAGTTCTCCCAATATCAATATTGCAGCAGATACGTTTAGCATACAGTGGACCGGACAAATCGAAGCCCTTTATAGCGAAACCTATACCTTTTACACGGAAGGAGAAGAAGGAGTTCGCCTCAAGGTGAACGGACAGGTTCTCATCGACGATTGGAATAACGGCTATTGGGAGCAACATTCGGGAACGATCGCTTTGGTGGCGGGACAAAAGTACGATATCGAGTTAGATTACTACGAGAATGGGGGTCATGCTTCCATCGAATTGCTCTGGGAGAGTTCTTCTCAAACCAAAGAAATCGTTCCTCAAGCCTTCCTTTATTCTGGAGAAACCCTCTTACCCGTAGAAATTGATATCAATGCCGCATTGGCTAACGATACGGGAGCAAGCAATAGCGATAGTATTACCCAAGATGCAACGATCGCGGGAAATCTCAGCAGCAACAATCCCCTTAACTATTTCAAAGCCGGTTTTGCAGGTACGCCAGATGAATTATTTACAGATATTACCAGCAATTTGGACGGGAGCGGGAATTTTAGCCTGTCTCTGGCTCAACTCGAAACGATTTATGGGAGTGCTTTATCGGATGGCGAATATACCCTCGAGTTGATTGCTGAAGATAATGCGGGAGGGACGAGCGATCGCGTACAAGTCACCTTTATCCTCGATACGACAGCTCCCACTGTGATTGTAGATTCCCCCATTACGACAGGAGACAATGACGACTCCGTTCGGTTAATCGGTTCGGTTATCGAGCAGAATGGCATTGATAGCGCTCAATATACTTTAGATGGACAACCTGCCGTTACCTTGAATGTAGATGCAGCAGCAACCTTTAACCAGCAATTCGCCGCTCTCGGGGTAGGTTCCCATCAGGCAATTGTACAGGCGATCGATCTGGCTGGAAATCAAGGGCAAACCACTGTCGATTTTCAAGTCGTTAATTTGAATCTTATTTCATTGCCAACGAGTATTAGTTTCACGAGCGATATCACAGTCGGGGATCTCAATGGTGATGGCATTGATGATATTGTGACTTTGCACCCGAGACTTAATCAGCGTCGTGAGATGACAGTCCTTTTAAGCCAAACGAATAGTACATCCTTCATCCTCACATCTTATGAACATCCTATTTTTTCAGCTTTCCAAAAGGCGATCGCACTTGGAGATTTTGATAATGACTCGGATCTAGATATTGTCAAAACTACTCCCACTAGTCTCTCGATTTGGTCTAACAATGGATATGGTGCTTTTACCCTTACCCATACTTACTCGCTCCCCATAACAGATAATAATGATGTAATCGTCACAGATTTAGACGGCGATCTCAAACTCGATCTCGTTGTTGTCTCGAATGTGGGATCCTATGCCACCGATGCCTTATTGATGAGAGGAAATGGAGATGGTTCTTTTGGCGATCCTGAAGTATTAATCGAGCTCGGAAGACCGCCGCAAGAACCGGGAGAAACATTGCAAGAAATTGTTTTGGGAGATATTGATGGCGATTCTGATATCGATATAGTCGGGATTGCCAAAAACCCTAATTCCGTTCAAACTAACCTGTATATGTGGTTAAATGATGGTAGCGGATCGATGAGCCAGTCTTCAACTTCATATCCCTCTAGTGCGGCTTCACCATATCAATCTCTCGAACTGGCAGATTTGAATAACGACAACCATCTCGACCTCATTTTGACTCGAGGCGGGTCTGGTGGTTCTTTGTCGATACGTTTTGGAAATGGTGATGGTTCTTTTACCGGTCCAACTCAATATGCACTCGATAATCCAGATCTCTTGACGATTGCAGATGTAAATAACGATGGCAACTTAGATGTTTTTGTATTCCAAGGCAATCCTTCTACCAATGCTCTCCTCTTTTATGGTAGTGAAAATGGGACTTTAAGTAGCACTGGTGAATTACGATTTACAATTCCTGCATCCACTTCTGTTGTACAAGTAGAGAAAGGGACGTTCAATCAAGACGATCGGATAGATTTGTTGGTTACGTATTACGAGGGCATTGTGTCTTTTTCTGATAGGATAGAGATTAAGTATGGATGATGGCGATCGCGGTTCTGGGGGATGGGAGAATATCAATAATCTAACTGAGAGGGAGTTGGTTTTTCCCAATTGCGAATTGAGAGAATATAACCGTACCCCGAGGCAACAAATAAACTCGGGGAAGCGATCGCGATTTCGGCTTCTTCTGGAGTCAAGGGGGGGGCAAATAAATAACCTTGCCCGGCTTCGCATCCCAACCGATGTAACTGTTCCAATTGCTCCTTCGTTTCTATGCCTTCGGCGATCGCTTCCATGCCCAATTGATGCGCCAAAGTCAAGATCGTTTCCACAATTTTTGAATTGTCGCTCTTGTCGCACATCCGACAAACAAACGAGCGATCGATCTTTAAAGTATTGACAGGAAAACGTTGCAGGTAGCTCAAAGACGAATAACCCGTCCCAAAATCATCAATACTCAATTGAATGGCTCTCATGCGCAATTGAGACAAGCGCAGGGCGATCGCATCGACATCCTCCATTAACATGCTTTCGGTGAGTTCCAGTTTTAAACGGTTGCCATTCAGTTCCGTTTCAGCCAAAATGCGATCGATTTTAGCCAAAAACTCCGGATCCTTGAGTTGTTGTCCGGAAAGATTGACGCTGACGCTCAACTCGCGATCGCGGGGAAATTGAGTATGCCATCGCGCCCTTTGGCGACAGGCTTCTCGCAATACCCATTCGCCAATCTCGACAATTAACCCGGTTTCTTCGGCGATGGGAATAAACTCATCGGGGGAGATCCAACCCCGTTGGGGGTGCAGCCAGCGAATTAAGGCTTCAAATCCTTGCAGTCGTCCCGATCGCAAATTAATAATCGGTTGATAAAAAACGCGAAACTCTTCCTCCAATAAAGCCCGACGCAAATCCTGCTCTACTTGCAGGCGTTGCAGGGCAGTCTCGTGCAAGGTGCGGTCAAAAATTTCATATCGCGCCCGTCCCTTGGCTTTGGCTTGATACATGGCTAAGTCTGCATTGCGTAGCAGTTCCTCGGGTTGCCAATATTCCGGGGAAGAGAAAGCAATGCCAATGCTCGCCGTCGTAAACACTTCGTGACCGTCCAATGGAAACGGAGATTGCAGCGCCTCGCCAATATCTTCCGCCAACCGCGTCACTTGTCGCACGCTGCGAATGTCCTCGAGCAAAATCGTGAATTCATCCCCCCCAAAACGCGCGACCATATCCCTCGGTGTCATCAGGGTTTCGAGGAGACGGGCGATCGCGATGAGTAATTTATCTCCCACCAGATGCCCCAAACTGTCATTGACGATTTTGGAGCGATCCAAATCCAGAAATAAAACCGCAAACTGATAATTGGGATTCTTGCGACTGCGCAGGAGCGCCCGCTCCAAGCGCTCGACGAATAAAACCCGATTGGGAAGTTCCGTCAGGGCATCATAAAAGGCGCGATGGCGCAGTTGTTCTTCCACTTGCTTGCGATCGGTAATATCCTGCAAGGAAATCATGTAAACTTGCTCCCCCTCCCATTCCAGAGAAGAGACTCTCATTTCTACCGTCCTCGTTTGACCGTCGGCTTGCAGGATCTCGAGTTCGGTAATGCCCTCGTCAACAACGATGGGAATCCCAAATTCGCAGCCGATCGGCTCCTCGGGGGTGCGGTTAAAAAGCATCAGTGCTGCCGGGTTGGCAAAGCGGACAATCCCTCGGAGATCGACCAACAGAATGCCGTAGGAGGTATTGCGCACGATCGTATGAAGGCGTGCCTCGCTCTGTTTTAAGGCTTCTTCGGCAGCAATGCGATCGCCGATATCCAATACCGTTCCGACAAAACGGAGAATTTCTCCTTTTGGATTTAAGATTGGCTGAATTCTGAGAAAAATATAGCCGATTTCGCCATCCGAGCGCAAAATTCTCAACTCGATTTCTCCGGATTGACCGAGGGCAACGGTGCGATCGTGCAGGGTTTGAAAGTGCTGTCGCTCTTCTGGATGAAGGCAGGCGAGAAAACGAGTATAGGTGAGGGGAGAGTGTTGGGGAGCGATGCCGAAAATGCGCAACGCCTTTTCCGACCAAACGAAGGTTTGCGCGATCGCGTCAAATTCCCAACTTCCCGCCCGAGCTACATTTTGCGCTTCTCGGAAATGAGCGCGCTCTCGTCGCAGTCGTTCTTCGGACTGTCGGCTGCGTTGGAGTTCTCGTCGCAATCGTTGATTTTCGGCTTCTAGACCGGCCAAGCGATCGGGGTTGGGTTGGAAGGATGACATATTGTTGTTTTCGCGTTCTAACCAATCGAGTCCGGATATCTCCAAGCGTGAAGGTGCAATCGTTAGGAACTCATTTAAAACTCAAATGCTTTGCAGATTTTGAGTTCTTTATTCGACTCAATTACCCCAAGTTGTGAGAGAAAAAAATCTCCCACTCATTCCGATCGCGCCGACCTCGCACTGGCAAAATTCCAGCGACTTCCTCTGTTTCTCTAAGTTTTACAGGTATGTAGCGAATTATACCACTATTATCGAGCCGCCGATCTTTATTATTTTTTAAGTTTATCTTTAAATTAATTTACAAAACGAAAAGAAACGTTATGGAAAACAAATTATTTCTCGCAAATGGTTGGGAATAAAGCGAGTTGATCTGCGGCAATTTTCATTGCTTCGACATCATCTTTTAACCAAGGACGGGGCTGAGTACATTGGTGAGCAACGAGCAAGCCCCAGAGACGGGGGGTTAAAATCGGAACGACGAGATTGGCGCGAACCTGCAAGCTGCGGAGGAATTCTTGATGACAGGGATGAATGGATGCGGTTTCAATATCTGCGATCGCGCGGGTGCGTCCCTGTTGATAGAGGTGGGCATATTCGTCATTGAAGCATTCATCGGGTCCGGTACTGCCAAAAATCGAGAATTCCGGTGCTTTTAAGGACTCAAAAGTGACTTGACCCTGCCATTCTCGATAAAAATAGTAGAGGACGACGCGATCGCAGTCCAAGCGATCGCGCAGTTGGGTGACGGTATCCTGCAAAAGTCGATCCTGTTGGATTTTGCGGGAGAGTTGTGCGGTGAGTTTTCGCAGTCCGGGATCTGGCATGATTTTTGCGCCTCCAGCACGAGCGATCGCTCTTCCATCATACCGGAAAAGGGGGAGAGCAAGGAATCCACTTCTCGTTAATTAGAGGCTTTTCGGAATTCTGCCCAAAATTTTCCCATCTGTCACGTCCGAGGGGTCTCTCTCGTCTTCTGTAATGAAGACCGCAAACGGAGAATGCAAACCATGACCCCAAGAGTTGAATTTGGCAAAGTCGAACCGACTGCCCTGCAAGCCATAATGGCATTAGAAAATTATGTTCGTCACAGTGACATCGATCGCCCGACTCTAGAATGGAACGCTTATCTCCTGTAGAACGGGCGGTGTTTCTCTTGCGAGAAGTATTTGAGTACGATTATTCCGCGATCGGATACATCGTCGGGAAAAGTCCTACCAACTGTCGCCAAATTTTCCGACGGGCTCGCCAGCATCTTGCCAGATCGCGATCGCTTTAACCGAAAACTTGGGAAAATAGGCGATTGCCAATAATCGACGTTCAATTATTGGCAATTCGCTCTTCGTCTTTCAAGGAACGATCGCAATTTGTGGCGGCGGCGGCGGCAAATTAATCGGTGCATCTGCCATTACCTGCACGACACTTTGAGAGGTGGTTTTAATGGAACTGGAAACCCATTGAAAGAAGGCTTTTAAAGTATCCGGTCGCACATTATTCAACTTGACCACAATCTCGGTAATGCGTTTTAAAGTTTGTTCGTCCGCATTCGATCCCGCCGCACAAGCAATGATATTACCGGGGCGCTTTTGTTTGATGCGATCGGCCGCATTTTCCCAGCGATCGGTGGGCATTCCATCGGTCATTAAGAAAATCAAAGGTTTCCAATCACCTTTTTGGGTATCGGTAGACTTGCGAACTTCCCGATCCATACATTGTTCTAACAAATTTAAAGCTGCACCCATTGAGGTCGAACCGCTCGCTTGAATTTTTGGCTCTTGAAACAGCATCAAATCCGTTAAAGGAGCAACTTGATGCGCCGTACTATCGAAGGTAATCACGGAAAGATAAGCGGTTTCTAATGCCATGGGATCGCTTTGCAATTCCGACAGTAACGCTTTCAATCCTTGGCGCACGGCTTCGATGGGTTCTCCGGACATCGAACCGGAACAATCTAACAACAAATAAACGGGTAAACGACGAGACATAATTAACCTCTTAAATGGGTAATGGGTAATGGGTAATGGGTAATGGGTAATGGGTAATGGGTAATGGGTAATGGGTAATGGGTAATGGGTAATGGGTAATGGGTAATGGGTAATGGGTAATGGGTGTGTTACTCGATCGGTTGACGGATTTTTTGACCCATCACTTCTAGTTCAAACCATGGGGAATGAACGGGGAGAGAAAAAGATGCTTTCGCGGGCAAACCATCAGTATATTTTTTGACGATTTTGCCTTGGGAATCGTAGATCGTTCCCGTTGGCGCAACAATTTGATTTTCATCGACGACCTCAGCAAAAATCTCGACGATATCGCGCATATTTTTGGCGATTTTGCTATCCCAAATATCGATATCCGTTCCCGTTTCTAAGTCATCTAATTCTCTGAGTTGACGTTCGTCGATCGCATCACCTACACCAATGAGAACGCATTTAACGGCGTTTCGCTGCCCCGTGGCGATTTGACGGGCGAGTTGGATGCTATATTGTTTGACCGCGACGAGATCGTCCAATTTCCCATCAGTAATGAAAATGTACATTCCGCGCTTGGCATCGGGAAAGCGATCGCAGAAATAGCGAAGAGCAGGCGTTAAATAAGTTCCCAAACCAAAAGTAATTTTTTCAACCCCTTTGATTCTTAATTGACGGCATTGTTGTTCGTTGAGATCCCCGAGTTCTTCAATGGCTCTCCCATCTCCTCCCGCCCAATAAATTGCCGTCGTTCCTCCTCTTGCATCCAAATTTTCCGCTAAATAACTGATGAATTTTTGGGCTAAAGGTTCGACAATATTGGCAGTCGATTGCAGGAAGCCTTTTTTAATGGCATCTTCATAAGCGGGACGTTGAAATGATTGAACTTGGCGACCGTCCTCATTGCGGATTTTCACCCATCCTTTTTGCTCGTAAACCGTGACAATATGAGGGGGAACGGAACCTTGGAGCATTCTCCCGTACCAATCTTTCATGGATGCGCTAGCATCTAAAGCAACTCCTGTTTGCCAACCTTCGGCATTCTGTCCTTGGGGTTCCATGAGAATGGTAAACTGTATTTGCAATTCCTGTCCCATCTTGTGAATGCTGACTTTGCCGAGTTCCTTGGCCGTGCGATCGCTCGGTACCGTGAAATCTGTTTTGAACATCTTTAAACTCTCCTTTTTCCGCAGCAGTAGGGTGCGTTAGTGCAACGTAACGCACCACATATCTACGGACTAACCAACACTTCGGAAATATCTTGGACGATATCCCGAGACGCGGCATGAACGACAAATTGAGTCTCTTCTTTGGGGAGAATAAAGCGGAACTTACCGGGCATGCCGTCGGACCAATCTGCCAAGATTTGCCCGGAAGGAGATTCGACGCGACCCGTGGGGGCAACGATATCGGAAGCGAGTTCCCCAAAAACTACGGCTAAAATATCGGCTTCGTTTTGCATGGATGCAACCATGCCGCTAGACCAAAGATCGTAATTGATGCCCGTGCCTTCAAACATATCGTCGAGGCGTTCGAGTTGTCCCTCATCGACTTCTTCACCAATGCCGATGAGAACGAGTTTAAAGGGTTCGGGGTCTTGTCCGGCAAGGGTTTGACCGATATTCAGACAGTAATTGACGCATTCTTGCTCGTCTTGGATGATGCCGTCGGTAATAATTACGCCGATGGTGCCGCTTGCACCTTGGGCAACTTTCTCAAAACCGTATTGAATGGCGGGGAGGAGTTGGGTTCCCCGTCCCCATTTCTGCACTTGGGGTCCGGCGATCGTGGTGGTACTCCACTCTTGTTCGCTGTATTCGCCAATTTCTTCAATTTTGCCCCCGTCGGGACTGACCGCCCAGTAAATGGCCGAAGCCTTGCCAGAAAGAGCGATCGCGGCCAGCATACCGCCCAGTTTCCGGGCTACCCCTTGAACGTAGTTGGGATCGCCGCCAAAGGGACCGCCAAAACCATACATTTTTTTCAAGGAAAGGGAGCCATCGAGGGCGAGGTAAGCGCGGGTATCGCCTTCTCCGAAAATCAGTTCGGGATCCGGCATAAAACAAGCTACGATTTCGTGAGAACCATCGGAGCGCGATAATACGTTAACATCGGCGAGGGGGCGGGTGGGTCGGGCAATTTTTGTCATCTTTGCCTCCTGAAAATGAAAATTTGTGATTCAACTCGAGCGGAACAAGTCGGTTTGTATCGGGTGCAAGCATTGCGGGCGCAAGCATTGCGCCCCTACTAGGGAAAAGGCAACGCACTGCAATGGCAGACTCTCCAAAGAGTACGTTACGCTGTTAGCTTTCAACTAATAGGAGGTTGTTGCGAGGTAAAACGGACTTTTTTCGCTCGCAGTTTTATCTTCGCTGACGGGCAGAGAATGCACCAGACAGGTAAAGGCAGATTAGGGCAGGTGTTACGGGCAAGGGAAAATTTCCTATTAGCATTAGTGAGGATGATTAGATTGAGGGTGCGCCGGAATTCATTGCTGAAATTGCCGCGAGTACCGTCTCTGGTTGGGGTTGGATCGCGACGCTTTATTAACGGGGGATATGGCTCGAGTGTTAGCGGTGTTACAGCAGGGTTTGGCTTTCAGAGGGTGAGCGATCGCTCAAATTATTAATGCAGATTTTGCATTATTTCTTAACATTCTGACCGCCTGACAATGGCGTTATCAAACCGCAAAACATCGTGTAGTTTTGTAACGCGATCGAGAGAAGAATCCTTATTTTACATGTTAACTTATATTTCACTAGCAGAGTCGGATGGCGTAGCATTATTAATGGGAGATTTAGTCCAAATTATTACAGTATAATAGCCAGAGTTGGCAACAGTATTTTAACGGATTATCTTTATTAAGATTGTCCGTTAAAATCTTCTTCTTCTCTCATGACTCGAGTTAAAATAAAAAAAGCTCGAGCTTGTTGGTCTGTATTTATCAAATCAAAATTTTAAACTCATGTTTCCATATCTCTCAAATTTCAAGATTAGATCGTTATTGATTATCCCTTTGCTCTTGGGTTTTATTGCCGCATTCTTGTTAAAGGGATGCAGTATTGGGAGCGATCGCTTGACCCCCATACGCGTGGGAATTCATCCCTGGCCGGGATACGATGTCACTTGGTATGCCCAAGAAACAGGATTATTTGAGAAGCGAGGTTTAAAGGCAGAGTTTGTTGAGTTTGATACCAATCAAGATGAATCCCGTAGCTTGATGCGCGGACGGGTTGATGTCGCTTTCTTGCCTCTGTGGGAAATCATGCAGCTCGATCCGGAAGAAAATACACCTGTTTTTATCATGGTCACCGATATTTCTCACGGATCGGATGGATTGGTTGCACGTCAGGGAATTGAATCTGTAAAACAGTTACAAGATAAAATTGTGGCGGCAAAATTTGGCACTGCCAGCCATTTAATTTTACTTGAAGCCTTACAATTGCATCAGATGCAACCGGAAGATGTAAAGATTGAAGATATTTCCAACCAAGTTGCCGTACAAGCACTAAGAGAAGGAAAAATTGATGCTGCTGCAGTCTGGGAGCCGATTTTAAGCCAAACCGCGCAGGAGATCGGTGGGAGTATTCCATTTACGACAAAAGATGTGGATAGTCTGTTAATTGATGGATTGGCAACTCCTGCGAGCTATCTAGAAAATCATCAAGACGAACTCACTCAATTTATTCTCGTTTGGTTCGATTTGATGCGAGCGATCGAGGTTCAACCCGATGTAGTATTTGACTCGGTCGGACGGTTATTGGGACAAACTCGAGAATCCTTTGCTAAGAATTATTCCGGATTGAAAAAGGGTGACATTGCGATGAATCGCCGGATGTTTGCAGCGAATGGTCGCTTACAAGAGGCCGCTCGTGAAATTGTTAAGTTGCTGCATAAAGATCCCCGTCACAATAAGACAATTGATGAAGACGTGAAGATTGATGCCGATCGCGTGACAGCAGCCATTGAAATTTGGGAAAACCAAGAGAACAAATGATAGAGAAATATGAAAAATTGGGGAAAAGTGAGAGCGCCGCGAAGTTTATCTCAACAGCTACTTTTAACATTTGGAGCGGCGTTGTTGGCTGTTGGAGCAATTACTTTGGGCTGCAATTATTGGTGGGTGCGCTCGAGTTTAAAAGAACAAGTGAAAGAACGTGCGGACGCACTTGCCAATAGTTTGGTTTTTGCAACAGAAGGGTTCATTGAGGTCGGTTATACAGTTATTATGGGTCGGATCGTGAAAAATTACGCCACTCTTCCCGCTATTTTAGAAGTGGCAATCGTTCACCCCGATCGCACAATTGTTGCTCATAGTAAAAC
>JBFRWJ010000119.1:0-9009 GCA_051439525.1 Spirulina sp.
TATTTTTCATCGGATATCTCCGGATTGCTCTAGTTTCCAATATGCTGTTCTCCTGTTTGGATTCGATCTCAGTCTGCCACTCATTGCGATCTCACTCTCTCAAAATGCGATCGCTTCCCCATGACAGGGGGAAATCCTTGACTTCAGAACTTGCAGATCGTTTCGGGTTGGACTGGGCAAACGCGATCGCGGAGGGGATTGTTACGGAGGTAGAGCTGCGTCAGATTGGTCAAACGCGCCAAGGGAGAACATCTAACGTTAGTTCGGGTTAAGGCTATTTTTGGACTCATTTTACGAGGGAATGCGGGTTTCAGCCAACGAGAGAATCAGGGGTTCAGCTTATCCTGAACTGGGGTTACATCTACGATTTCGTTGCCCCCAAGCCAAAGCCTTCCCAGATTGGTCAAACTCGCTAAGGGAGTTACATCTACGATTCCGTTGTTCGTAAGAGTAAGCCATGTCAGATTGGTCAAACTCTCCAATGGGGCTACATCTACTATTTCGTTGTCATCAAGGAAAAGCCATTTCAAATTGGTCAAACTCGCTAAGGGAGCTACATCTACGATTTCGTTTTCCCCAAGGTAAAGCTCTTCCAGATTGGTCAAACTCGCTAAGGGAGTTACATCTACGATTCCGTTGTAATCAAGGGAAAGCCTTCCCAGATTGGTCAAACTCGCTAAGGGAGCTACATCTACGATTTCGTTGTCATCAAGAGTAAGCAATGTCAGATTGGTCAAACCCTCCAATGGGGCTACATCTACGATTTCATTATCATCGAGCCTAAGCCTTTCCAGATTGGTCAAACTCGCTAGGGGAGCTACATCTACGATTTCGTTGTTATTGAGGTTAAGGTCGGTCAAATTGGTCAAACTCTCCAATGGGGCTACATCCACGATTTCGTTGTCATCAAGGAAAAGCCATTTCAAATTGGTCAAACTCGCTAAGGGAGCTACATCCACTATTTCATTATCATCGATCCTAAGCAATGTCAGATTGGTCAAACTCGCTAAGGGAGCTACATCCACTATTTCATTATCATTGATCCCAAGCCATGTCAGATTGGTCAAACTCGCTAAGGGAGCTACATCCACTATTTCATTATCATTGATCCCAAGCCATGTCAGATTGGTCAAACTCGCTAAGGGAGCTACATCTACGATTTCGTTGTTATCAAGGAAAAGATTTGTCAGATTGGTCAAACTCGCTAAGGGAGTTACATCTACGATTCCGTTGTAATCAAGGGAAAGCCTTCCCAGATTGGTCAAACTCGCCAATGGGGCGATATCTACGTTTTCGTTGTTATTGAGGTAAAGCTCGGTCAGATTGGTCAAACTCGCCAATGGGGCGATATCTACGATTTCGTTGTCACCAAGACGAATCGATGTCAGATTGGTCAAACTCGCTAAGGGAGCTACATCTACGATTTCGTTGTAATCAAGGGAAAGCTCTTCCAGATTGGTCAAACTCGCTAAGGGAGTTACATCTACGATTCCGTTGTAATTAAGGGAAAGCTCTTCCAGATTGGTCAAACTTGCCAGTGGAGCAACATCCACTATTTCGTCGCTATTGAGCCAGAGCCTCGTTAGATCGGTGAGTCTTTCTTCAGCGCGATCGCACTCCTGACTTTGGGCTTCTTCCAGAAGCACCTCAACTGTATGCCGGGCTTGGGTCGTCAGTTCCCCTTTATTCTTACACCAATCGGCAAATGTCAAATCGGGTTGCACAACAACATCAGGTTGCACCGAAGCCTCTCCACCACAGGCAGTTGTTATGAAAACAGACAGCAAACTAACGAGAGTCACTTTTCTCACAATTTTTCTTTCTCAGTTTTTCTCAGTGTAAGACCACAAGCGATCGCTTCAGGATTCCCGATCGCGTAGCGTTCGGTGTAGAGAGTATCGCTTCTCTCCTTCAGAATGCGATGGATTCTGCTACGATCGCTACGGGGTAAGTGCGATCTTGGTTAATTTTGGGGTTTGTATTTTTCATCAGATATCTCCGGATTGCTCTAGTTTCCAATATGCTGTTCCCCTGTTTGGATTCGATCTCAGTCTGCAACTCATTTCGATCTCACTCTCTCAAAATGCGATCGCTTCCCCATGACAGGGGAAATCCTTGACTTCAGAACTCGCAGATCGTTTCGGGTTGGACTGGGCAAACGCGATCGCGGAGGGGATTGTTACGGAGGTCAAGCCTTTCGAGATTAGTCAAACTCGCCAAAGGAGCTACATCTACTATTTGATTATCGTAAAGGTGAAGCCCTTCCAGATTGGTCAAACTCGCCAATGGGGAAACATTTATGATTTTGTTTTTACTGAGGTGAAGCCCTTCCAGATTGGTCAAACTCGCCAATGGGGCTACATCCACGATTTCATTATCATCGACCCTAAGCTCGGTCAGATTGGTCACACTCGCTAAGGGCGCTACATCTACTATTTCGTTTTCCTCAAGGTAAAGCCATGCCAGATTGGTCAAACTCGCCAAAGGAGCTACATCTACGATTTCGTTGTCACTGAGGTAGAGCTGCGTCAGATTGGTCAAACTCGTCAATGGGGCTAAATCTACGATTTCGTTGTTATAGAGGTAAAGCTCGGTCAGATTAGTCAAACTCGCCAATGGGGCGATATTTACGATTTCGTTGTCACTGAGGTAGAGCCTCGTTAGATCGGTGAGTCTTTCTTCAGCGCGATCGCAATCCTCCGTCCCCACTTTCTCCAGCAGAGCTTCAACCGTATGCCTCACATCAGCAGTTAGATTCTCTTTGTTCTTGCACCAATCGGCAAAGGTTTTAGGTGTTTTCGTGCATCCCCCAACAGCGATCGCCACAAGAACAGACAGCAAACCAATGACAGCAACCTTTCTCATAATTTGGCGTTCCCGATTTTCCTCAGTGTAAGACCACAAGCGAGTGCTTGGGAATTCCCGATCGCTTCTCTCCTTCAGAATGCGATCGCATGGCTGTCGTATTGCCCCTCTCCTCTTTCAAAATGCGATCGCGTAGCTTGGCGAGAGCCGTATCGCCTCCTCAAACTCTTCTCCCAACGCGATCGCTTCCCCATGACAGATTGTGACAGAGGGAAAACCAGACTTCAGAAGTGACAAATTGTTTCGGGTTGGACTGGGCAAGCGCGATCGCTTCTATACTTCCTCCATCTTCTTAATTAAAAAAGTCAGATAATATTGAAGCGTTAAACAGTACGAGACTATCATTCTAATATCCCCCTCCATCCCATTGTCAGAATTTTAAAAAAACAATAGCTTAGTGTTAATCAATCTAATTTGGGAAAACTTTAAAGAATGATACGCCAATTCAGTCATTTCGCTTCTATTTTAGCTGGTCTCGTCCTGTCCGCAACGGCTACAAATGCTCATGAATTGATTCTCAAACCCGATCGCCTCGCTACCAAAGGTCGTGAAATGCTGGAATTTGCAATTCTTTCGACCCATCAGTTTATGCAGCCCGAAGAGATGGAAGCGGCGGAAATTGTCGAAGCCGTTTTGTTTCAAGACGGTCGTACATTGCCTCTAACTATTCAAGAAAATCCCACCGCCAATCAACTTGAGGGAGTCGTTTCCTTAACCCATCATAATCCCGCTTATTTACTCGCCCATCGCCTTGGCGCAATTTGGTCGATGACACCGGAAGGAATGAAAGAAGGCACTCGCGCAACTTTATCCGAAGTCGAATGGAGTGCAAAATACGAAAAGTTTGCCAAAACTTTAATTAATGCAACTCAAGGCGATCTCACCTACAATCGTCCCGTCGGACAACTTCTTGAAATCGTCCCGATGGACAATCCTGCAAATCTTAAACCCGGGGACGATCTAATTGTCAGAATTCTCTACAAAGGCCAGCCGTTAGATGCAGAAGTCAAGGCAACCTACGATGGATTTTCTGACACTCCCAGTACCTATGCCTATTTTACGGAAACGCTGGCGCAAGGTCTGGCGAAAATTCGGATTATCTCTTCAGGGATTTGGATGGTACGAGTTCAACATACCAAAGACGTGCAAGGTGAGGATTACGATCGCCACGTCCTGCGATCGGTTTTAGTCTTTGAAGTTCGTTAATGTTGAGGAGAATCTCTCCACTCTCTGAAAATTTATAACAATAGCTGATTAGCTATCGGGTTGCAAGTTGGCTAACTGTTCCTTCAGGTTGAGCCAACTACCTGTTTCCATCTCCTCCCTGACTTCAAAGGTTTTATGACAACCCTGCGGAAGTGTTAATAATTGAACGCAAAGTGCTGCAATCCTCTCTCGACTTACCTGCCCTTTTATGGTGTCTCCTTGGTCAAAGACGAGAAGTTTGTCTCCGGGTTTTTCGGTGAGGGCACAAGGGCGGATAATGGTGTAAGGTAAGCCACTGGAGCGCACTACTTCTTCTCCCCGCAGCTTCCAAGTGAGAATCCCTCCCAATTGATCGTTTAGTCGCACTGCTGGTGGTTCTTCTTCTAGGTTAATTCCGCTCCGGCCTGGACGAGTTACCCCGGCTGAACTGACCATAATCCACTGGGGTGTGGGCGGGCTGCTGGATTTAATCAATAAATTTTCCTCTAGCCCCAGATAGTTTTTGGCAATTTCGATAAGATTCTTAACACCTTGATACTCGACCATTTCTGGACTGTCAACTACTTCGGGTAGGTAAAATTTAATCCCTTGATAGTATTTTTCTCGCTTTTCAGTATCTCCTTCTACCGGTTGAACCCGAACCCCTATACAACAGATAACCGCAGAAACTCCAGCCATTAATTGGGAGCTTAAGGTTTCGGGAATGGTAATATCTCCTTCAAAAAGTTCGACGGAATCACCTAGTAACGCCCTAGCTTTATTGGCATCCCTAACTAGGGCTCGTACCCGATAATTATTAGCCAGAAGGTGACGGACAACTCGCTTACCAACCCCGCCGGTAGCACCGGCTACTAAAATCGTTTCCATCTCGCGGTTCTTCCATTTTTTATTGGTCTTGAGTGTAACTCGTCTTCGGGTTATAACTTATCAGTCCGGGGGAAAAAATGACGGATTTTCACAAAACTTTACAAGGCAGCACTTCGTTATTTAAAGACGCGATCGCGTCCCCCCCACAATCTTTATTTTCCACCGGGACACTTGGCGATCGCTACCCGCCTCGGGACAAATCTCAAAAGCCGAGCAATTCAGGACTCGAATGCCATATTCTCGCAACCAATCCAAATCCAAATGGGTACCGATAAAGTTGATGATGAATTTCTGCTCGGGATAGCGATGCGATCGCGGTCGTCCGATGGCCTGTAAAAATTGTCCTCGGCGTAATTGTTCGTAATATTCGGCAAAATCTGCCCAATCCAGCCCGAGGACTCGCATCTCATCTTGGACGGCTCCGACATTGGCATCGGGAGAACCCACGAACGACAAGCGCGGCAATCCGGCTAAATCGTTCGTGCCAATTTTGACAGCACGAGATTTTCAGACCAGTTGAGGGGTTCGTACTCTCTCAGGATTGTTAACTTTTTTAACTTTTTTGGGAAAAAGTTGCTCGATTTTTCTTTTGGCGATCGTTGTGTGGTATTCTTATTACACAATGGGAAATAGTGGCAGTCGCCAGTCGCTTAAACTATTCCCATTATGTTATAGATTTAATTTTAAAATAAAGATTGGGTTAAAGTCAAGCCAGAAATACAGAAAATTGGTAAAGTTAAATTACGAGAACTTTGACTCCGATTCGATGAAATCATCACCAATAAACCTCGCACCTTGTTTCTCAAATTCTCGTTTCATCGTCTCAGAAATGCCCCAATTGTTACTCAAATCGGCATTGTTTACCACCATTCCGCGTAAATTGGCTCCCCGAAGATCGACATTAATCATAATCGCATTCGTAAATTTTGCTCCCCGCAAATCGGCATTTTGTAAATTAACATCGGTGAGAATTGCATTGCTTAAATTCACCCCTTTTAAAGTCGCTCCTTGTAAATTAACCGACGTTAACCAACTATTTTTGAGATTCGCCGCACTCAGATCCCCATGACTTAAATTCGCCCCTTCTAAATTCGCCCCTTCTAAATTCGCCGAGATCGCTTCGACTTCCTGTAATTGAGCATCGCTGAGATCCGCTTCCTTTAAAGTTGCTCCAATGAGATCGACTCCCCTCATATTGGCCGCGATCGCATCGACATGACTGAGATCCGCACCGCTCAAATTACCCCGCAAAAGGTTAGTCTCGATTAAATTGGCATACTTTAAGTTTGTCTCGCTTAAATCTGCAGCCGTGAGATCTGCACAAGCTAAATTAATATTTTGTAAATTTGCACGTCTGAGGCGGAGTCCAATGAGGCACTTGCCCCAAAGATTGGTTTCACTTAAATCGATGAAAGCAGCATTTAAAGAATAGCGTGACATAGGTCTATAATCCTTTCCCTGTTGATTGGTCTAACGGTTAAATATTGCGACGATCTGCGGAAATTATTGGTTCTTGCTTCAACCATATCCTCTCGTTGTGTCAAAACGGTGACAGAAACGTGACAGTTTAATAACCTGTTGGCGATCTTCGACGTTAAGCTAAGAAAAAACTAACCCGCACGAATTCGCAATGGTTCAAACTCCTCCCCGTCCTCAAACCCTTGACTTAGCACCCCTTGCCATTGATGCCATCCGGAAAGCCGGCTGCGAATACGGCGATATTCGCCTGTGTCGCTATCGATCGCAACGCCTGTTTGCCCGCGATCGCTCTCTCTCCAATTTATCCGATAATATCAGTTCTGGCTTTGGGGTACGGGTGCTCTTTGGCGGCTCTTGGGGGTTTGCAGCCAGTCCCCATCAAACCCCCGAAGAAGTGTTGCGGGTGGTCAATTTAGCGGTAGAAACGGCAAAAGGCAGTCGCCTCACCCAACAAGACCCCATTCGCCTCGCTCCCGTAGAACCCTACCAAGATACCTATATTACCCCCATTCAAATCGATCCCCTGTCCGTTCCCCTCGCCGAAAAAGCGGATTTATTGCTGACCCTGAGCGATCGCCTCCTCAATGCCCCCCATATTAAGAAATCTTACGCTTTCTTGACATTTGCCCAAGAAGAGAAACTCTTTGCCTCCACCGAAGGCTCCCACATTCAGCAAACCTTCTACCGCACTCATCCCGGTTACGGCTGCACCGCGATCGCCAACGGAGACGCCCAAGAGCGCAATTACGAACGACCTCCCTTAAATATCGGTTACGAACACGTCGATCGCGCCGATTTGTTAGAGAACTGCGATCGCGTCGCCGCCGAAGCCTTAGAAAAAGTCAATGCTCCAGAACTTCCCCACCCCTGCCGTACTCACTTAATCCTCAAACCCACTAACTTATATTTAACCATTCACGAATCCGTCGGTCATCCCACAGAACTCGATCGCGTTTACGGCTACGAAGCCAATTTTGCCGGCACCAGTTTCGCCACCCCCGAGAACTTAGATCGACTGCAATATGCTGCTCCTTGGGTGAACTTCGTCGCCGATCGCGTCCAACCCGGAGGACGCAGCACCGTCGCCTACGACGATGAAGGCGTAAAGGCACAACAATGGTACGTCGTGAAAGATGGGATTTTAGTCGATTATTTGCGCGATCGCGAAACCGCCTATCGTTTGGGACGGGGCAATAGTAACGGTTCTGCCTTCGCCGATAGTTGGGCGAGCGTCCCCATGGTGCGCATTCCCAACCTCAGCTTAGAACCCGGAAAAACAGGCGGCTCTCATACCGCTTCCCTCGGGGAAATCATTGCCGATACCCAAGACGGCATTTTAATTGATGGAGTCGGAAGCTTTTCCATCGATCAACAGCGACGGAACTTCCAATTTGGCGGCGATGCCTTTTGGAAAATCGAAAACGGTAAAATTGCCGGAATGCTGAAAAACGTCACCTACCACAGCATGACCACCGAATTTTGGAATAAAGTAGACGCGATCGGGGGAGAGTCGGAGTCGATGCAATGCGGCACCCATATTTGCGGCAAAGGCGAACCCCTACAAGTCGCTCAAATGACCCATGCTTGCGTCCCCGTGCGGGTTCGGGATATCGCGATCGAGTGATTATCCATCACCCATCCATCACCCGTGAGGGGATCGGGAGAAAGAAATTCATTGATAATTGTTCATTGAAAAAGGCGATCGTATTACTCGAAAAATTGTTCCCATCTTTACAAGAACTTTAATATTATGAATCGTTCTTGATTTATTCTTTACAATCCATGGAAACAACTCTTAAAAAGTATTGCGATCGCAGAATTGACAATTCGTATAATTACGTAAATGCTAAAAATCCCTTCCTAAAAATGACGTTTTGGCATGAAGATTTTAAGCGATCTGTCGGATGTGAGAAAAATTGCTAAGCCATTAAAGTATTAGTGTAGCGATCGAGGAGAATCTAAATCTACCCGAGGTTCTTGACAAAATTACCCCTTATCTCTCCTTGTCGTACACAAATGGCTTCTAGCACAAATTTTTTTTTCGAGCTTCGGGAAATTCTTGAAAATAACTAACCCCCTAAGAATCAGCCCAAAGAATCAGCCCGAGACGAAAATGAGGGAAAATTCACGATTTGACCCGACCTTCCCCAGTCAGAAAATCCACTCCCTCCATCATTTTTCCCAGCTCGACTGAAGCAATTCTGGATAAATTTTAGATAAATTTTAGATAAATTTTATCCTTGCCCACCCCAAAATTTTGCATCTCACCATCATCAATTGGAGTTTGAACATGGTTTCCCAAAAATCTCGTTCCCTTGCCCTGGGTTTAGGAATCGTTAGCACTTTAGCACTGGCAACCGTTCCCGCAAAAGCACAAATTCAAGTAACCAACGGTACCGTTTCCGGCAATGCTGCTTACTTCGTACCGAATGACGCAGATCAAAGCATCCGTCCCTTCGATCTGCAAGTTCAGTCCCTGACTATTGTCAGCCCTAACGGAACCTTAACCAATCCCGCCTTCGTTCCTACGGCCCTCGGGGGCTTCACCGATGTCGATTCTAACAATCAGGTAACGGGGGGAGACACGGGCTT
>JBFRWJ010000120.1:0-6556 GCA_051439525.1 Spirulina sp.
CATCGGCAGAAGAGTCAAGAACTTCAGTATTGATGCTGCCGTCGGCGCTAAATAGCCAGATCGCGCCACCGCTTTCCCCGAGTGAGGAGGAAGTGATAATATTTTCCGTCGCGATCGACCCTTCCGCCGCGATCGACACATCTCCACCAAAACCCCTTTCAGCCGTTGTCTCAATGTTTTGGGTCGAAATCCTTCCCCATTGGCTGAAAAGCGCGATCGCGCCCCCATTGCCCTCCCCCGAGGAACTTGCCGTCAAATCTTCAACCTCAATATTGCCTCGGGCGAGGAGCGTTATATTTCCCGCATCCTCCCATTGCGTCGCCGTACTCCAACGGTCATTCAGAGTTAAATGACCATGAGCAGACACGAGGATATTGCCATCGGCAGTCCCTTTTTCACCCCAAATATCCCCAGAAGCAACAAGACCCCGAGCCGCGATCGGGATGCCTTCTAGGTTTTCTGCGCGATCGAATAAGTTGTCTAAATCTCCGGTTAATAATGCAGGTAACGCAGTGATGGGGATCTCTTGCATGAGTCCATTAGCATCCCTCGGGCGTTCGATTTCTAAACTCAGGAGATATCCGGGTTGAGAAATGCGGATCAAACTGCTTCCCGGCACTGACGCAACAATCAAGTTACCATTTGGGGCTGCCAGATTGCCTTGAGAGACGATCGTTCCCGCAAGGAGCGTTAAATCTCCTCCATTGATGTTGCTTAAATTACCGAGATTGATAATTCCTTGGGGATTGGCAAGATCGAAAGCAAATTCGGATGGGTTTCCTGTTAAATTTGTATAGTCATTCGGGCCATAGGCATTAAACCAGCGATCGTCCCCAAAACCAATTGCCGTGGCTGTTGTCGCGGTGAAATCTCCCGGTACATTGATTGAAGCCCCAGTCCCAAAGATAATCCCCGCAGAGTTCATTAAGAAAAGATTGGCGTTTCCCCCAGACACTTGCAAGAGTCCATCGATAACAGAGACATTTCCCCCCACCACTCGCCCCACAATATTCATAATATTGAGGCCGGTGATATTAAAATCCGCCGTTTCTCCGGGCTTCAGTCCAAATTCTTCAAAACTGTGGAAGAGATTATTTCCGGATATATTTCCGTTTTCAATGCGATACATCCCATCGTTGAACTGGACTGTTGTACTTCCGTTCATCTCTGGGGTAATGGAATCGTTGGCAAAAACCGATTGAGGAGACAGGGCGATCGCGCCCAGCAGTGCAGAAAGAAACCACGTGACTCTAGAATTCATGAATTTTAGTCCGTATAACTGTACTGGCTTTGGGAGCGTGACAGTAAGAGCCAATGCTCGATGCTTGTTGGGGTAGATGCACGGACTCGACGCATTCACGGGAATAAAGCAAGCATAAAGGGCAATACACTCTATCATGCCCGAATTTCTGAAAAAAAGGTGTAATCGCGATCGTAACGGAATTGTGACGAGATGGGAGTGCTAGAATTTGATTAATCAACAAACGATTTTCATGAGAAGCCCGCGTTCATCTGAGGGAAAAGGTTTATGTGTATTTGCGTTAACTGTCACTATGTCGATCGCTGCGTCACCTATCATGCGGTAGAAACTCAACATCAACAACCGCATTTGACCGATGCACCGGATTTTGAACCGCAAGAACCCAGTATTAACGTCAATATTCGCCCCCAACAGGAGTATGTCGAGATGGAATGGGATGTGGTGGGATGCGAAAGTTTCTTGGAGGAAGCGGGAAAATGGGCGAAGTTGCGTCCGGGAGAATTGATTCCGACTTAGTTAAAGTCGTTCGAGCCAACAGTTGATTTTTCAAGATCCTTAATGCGGCACTTTCCTCATGGTTTGAAATTGCCGCGACGCAGCAGCTTTTCTTGAGTCCCGCACACCCTTACACTCAAGCACTACTTTCTGCCATCGATCGCATAAGTTTAGAATCCTGAAAGCTCAAGGAACACTTTCTTATTGAGAAAATCGCGATCGCCAACAATAATCTCATCCCTTAAAAAGTGTAAAGTTTTTTGACATAATCTAACATTTATAAGAGCATCCTAACCTCTTCACCAATAATTCAACTAAAATAGAAAATAATTTAATTAGAATGGAAAATCAATGACTTCTAAAGTTGTTATTACATTTCCGTATAGTGGCTATGAAGCGAACGATGCAAGAGAAACGATTTTCTGGCAAATAGTCGAAATGGCTAGAACTGTTGACGATCGGCCAATAGTAATTCTTAATAAAGATACTGAAAACCGAGAGAGAGCAAAAGTATTCACACAGGATAAGAGATCGAAAGAAAATGAAAAAATTGTAGAAATTGTGAGGGTTTGGTCGGTTGACACTTGCCAAATGTGGCTTGCAGGTTGGGGCTACGTTATTGATAATTATGAATCGGCTGACAGAGTTGTTTTGCTTCCCGGAGATATAGATACTGTAATGAATGGGAAACGTTTCTTCGCATTACTGAAAACATTTATAGTAGCTAAAGCTCCAGATATTGCAATTGGTGACTTTACATCTTTTACAAGAGATAGTTCTAAGGAACTCATTGACACTTATGGTACTTACGCGCTGCTTGCCAACTGGTTTGACGAAGTATCCAGAGCTATACAATCCTTGCCATTATTAAAACCGAGATCTGAATTTCTAAATATTCGTATCTCTGTTCTGAGGAAATTACTCTCCTATCGAAAATTTGCTTATGAACAGACATTAAATATGTTAGTAAGATCTTGGGATTTTCAACAACATAATTGGATATACGACATCAACATACATCTGTTAGGTCAACTGCAAGATGATAAAGAACTTAGAAAATATCGAGATACATTGGATCAGATTGAGAGGACAGAACGTCTTTTAAAACTTTTATGGAGAGAAGTTCATGAACCCCAAAAACCAAAGAGAGAAGATTATTCTAGTGACGCAAAATACCAAGAGGAGATTGAAAAATATAATGCTAAGTATAAAGAATTTGTTGACAATTATCATATGCTAGATCAACAATCAACTAATATAAGAGATTCAGCACGTATTACTATACGCTCTTTGTTGGGTGCATAAAGATAAATTATTTTTATGAATTTTATCGATAATCCTATCGAACAGGCTATAGTTATCACAACAATGAGGTTAGGTGCGTTCTACTAACGCACCCCACATGAATTTAAGATTTGCTTTATAAACAATCTCTTAGTTGAGTTTTCTATCCAACAATTTCAACAATTCCGTGATTCGATCGCTATTTAAGTATATCCTATTGAGCTGTTTTCGGGATAATAAAGCTAATAGTCTTAAATTTTATTTAATCTTTTTCACAGATTTTGTTAAAAAGCGATCGCGTGTAATTCTCGGTGTGTTTTTTTCTAAGTTTTGTAGTTCCTGCATTTGCCCGTACTCCGATAGATCTTTGTGATATATCCATCTTGTGTGGTGATTACTGGGAGAAGAAGCAGATTTTCTAGCTTGTACTATATTTGAAGTGCTTTTCGATTGCTTTTGCCAACAGTATCCGCACCCGTTCTACCCCGTGAAGTCAGAAACAAGTCAGAAACAAGTCAGACAATCTCAGTCTTTAACTCAGTAAGCAGCCGATTTTACTAAAGATGAATCCATACGAAAAGAAGTTGCCCGATCGGTATTTGGGCTGCTTGAGTATTTAGTGAGGTGCTACAAATGAAGAGACTTGCAGTCTGTTTGTCGCTCGATGTTCGATCGCGATCCAGAAAAAGATGTGAGGGGCATCGCTGTTCTCCTAGCCATGCTCGGGACTCAAATTTTCTCTCGCCAACGGTTGCCACAAACTTTGTTTTTGATTATGATGCGATCGGGATTTTTCTCTCAGAAAAAACATTGCTATTTTAACCAAACGAGAAACCGACGATAGTCCTGTTCGGAGGGCGTGCGTGAAGATTAATTTAATGATAGAACCCAGTGAAAGACAACAACATTATGGATTTGCCGAGACCAACGCGGAAAGGCAAGTTCGCAAATATCTCGGCGATCGCGCCTCTTGGCTTCTCTTCCTTATTCTCTCGAAAAAACAAGAAAAAAAGGCATTTACACCTTTACACTATTCTTCTCCTTGTGGGCAGTTTTTCTGGGGGGAGCGATCGCATTTTCGCTCAAGAAGTTATCAATCGCGGTTATAGTGCGGGAGGCAATTTAAGCGGAACGAATACCTCGAACTCGACTTCTTTCTTTGTCGAGGAAACCCGTCTCGAACTGGTCAAAACAGCCGATCGCGCTGCCGCAGAACCCGGAGATACAGTCGTTTATCGCCTCTCTCTCAATAATACGGGAACGACAACAGTAACGAACGTTATCGTTACCGATAATTTACCCCTCGGTTTAAATTTTCTCCCCCAATCCGTACAAGCGGCAATCTTTGCCAATGGCAGCAATACGTCTGTTAGTTTGTCGGGATTCAAATCCAAAAATCGCACTCTTTTCTTCACCTATCCCAGTCTCGCGGTGGGACAAACCCTGAATATTGTTTATGCTGCTCTCGTCACTCCCGATGCCGTGCGCGGAGATGGTCGAAATACCGCACAAGAAACTCGCAGTAATTTGGCAAGTTTTTTAGTAAGAATTCGCGATGGAATTTTGTCCGATTGCGGCACGATTATCGGGCGAGTTTTTATCGATAAAAACTTTGACGGGGAACAACAAACTGGCGAACCGGGAGTTCCCAATGCGGTTATTTTTATGGATGATGGCAACCGCATTACAACGGATGCAGAGGGTCTATTTTCCCTTGCTAACGTGGTTTCTGGCAATCGCACCGGAACTTTAGATTTAAGCAGTTTACCGGGCTATACTCTCGCCCCCAATCGCTATTTTATCGAACGCAACAGTCAATCTCGCCTCGTCCGTTTGGAACCCGGTGGTTTGGTACGCATGAATTTTGGAGTTACGCCAATTTTGGAAGAAGAAGCGAGGGGAAGCGGGAGAGGAACAGTCAGTCACCCCTCACTCGTCACCAACGATTCAGTCACCCGTCACCCGTCACCCGTTACCCGTCACCCATCACCCGTCACCCGTTGGAGAGGAGGACAAGATTCAGTCACCCGTCACCCGTCACCCGTCACCCGTTGGAGAGGAGGACGCGAGTTATGAAAGGGCAACTTTGTTCTTGGGGTTTGGTTTCTCTGGCTGTTTTGGGGGTGAATAGTGGATTGTTAGAGAAGGTCGCCAGTCAAGATCTTGAAGTTTTGGCACAATTGCAAGCCGAGGCGGTATTAGAAAATATACCCAATGAGAAACTCGCTCCCGATGAAGTTCGCATTCTTTCCCCTTTACCGGGAAAAACGCGAGAAACCTTGACTCACTTAATTGTACAGTACCATGCCGATAGCGAAGTGACGATTCGCATTAACGGCAAACCCCTCGATCGCGAGACTCTCACCACCCTCGAACGAGATGACAGCCAAAATTTAGCCATTCAAATTTGGTATAATATTCCCTTAAACCCGGGAGAAAACGCGATCGCGGTGGCGGTCAATCGTGCCGAACCGACCATCGTGCGCCTCACCCGAGAACAACCTCAAATGGCGATCGCGCTCAATCCCGTCGGCGATCCCCGCATTCCTGCCGATGGGCGCTCGACTCTCGTTTTTGAGGGAACGATTACCGACGAAAATGGCGCACTTTTAACAGAAGAAACTTTAGTAACCTTAACGGCCAGCGCGGGAGAATTCATCGACAGCGATCGCGACCCCGATCGCCCCGGTTTTCAAGTTTTGGCACGAGAGGGGATGTTTCGGGCAAGATTGCGATCGGATATTTATGCGCAAAAAGTGAGGGTTCGCGCTGCCTTGGACAGTCACCAATTACCCGTCACCAATTACCAGTCACCCGTCACCAGTTTAGAAACTTACACTCAAGTAGAGTTTGTGACCCATTTGCGCCCTTCTTTGGTATCGGGAGTTCTCGATCTGCGGATCGGGAATAGCGGGACGGATTTTTGGGGATCGCGGCGAGAATTCCTCGCCCCCTATACGATTGATGAAGGGGTCAAAGTGGATCTCGATGCAGCATTGTTCGCGATCGGTGCCGTGGGAGAATGGTTGGTAACTGCCGCTTATAATAGCGATCGCCCTCTCAACCAAACTTGCGACGGTATTACTCGCCTCTTTCGCGGTCCGCAAATGTGCGAACAGCATTACCCCGTTTACGGCGATAGTTCGACGGTGGATTATCTCACGCCTTCCCTTGATAGCGTTTATGTCCGTTTAGAACGCACTTCCCCCACCCTAGGGGCAGAACCGGATTATTTCATGTGGGGAGATTACACCTCCAACGAGTTCGATCGCCCCTCCCAAGACTTTGCCGCCCAAACGCGCCAACTTCACGGCTTTAAAAGCAATCTCAGCGTCGGAGATTTACAAATTAGCGCCCTCTACAGTCCCGACGTAGAAGGCTTTCAACGAGATACCCTAACCCCCGACGGGACGAGCGGTTATTACTTCCTCTCTCATCGTCCCCTCATTGAAGGGAGCGAAAGCATTATTATTGAAAGCGAAGAAATCAATCGCCCCGGTAGAATTCTGGAAACCC
>JBFRWJ010000121.1:0-8513 GCA_051439525.1 Spirulina sp.
GAACTGGCACCGGGATATTATCTCGATCCCCAAAAGGTACAAATCGAAGGCACTCCCACCCAATGGACGCTGCAACTCCCGACTCCCCAACGCACTCGCCCCCGTTTTAATCCTCTCCTTCGCGACATTCCCGAATGGTTTCAAATTACCAGTAACGGCTTTTTTATCCGCCTGCGCAATCGCGATCGACCCGAGGAGATTGAGGTCGATCGCGGCGATAAGGGCATGAAACTGGATATTACTCTAGAAGGGGCGCGAGTCCTCTCGGAAGATCCCTCGCAAACCTTTGAAGTGAATCGCTACGGGGTTGAGGAAGTTCGCTTCATGCAATTGGGCAATAACGCCCGCATTACCCTCATCCTCGATCGCGACAGTCCGAGGTGGAAAGTTTCCGATAGTCGGGGAGGTGTGGTCATCGTCCCCGAAGATGGCCGTCAACTCGCGCGAGACGAGCAACCCGAGCCCGTCCCCGAACCGAGAGAAATCATTATTCCCGTCCCCCTCCCCACTCAACCCACCCTTACCGAGCTGAGTAATTTTCCCCGCATCAACCGACATGCCGTGGTCGTTATCGATCCCGGACACGGAGGGAGAGATCCCGGGGCGATCGGCATTGGCGGTTTGCGGGAGAAAGATGTGGTTTTGCCCATCTCTTTAGAAATTGCCAACATTTTGCGCGATCGCGGGGTTAATGTCCTGATGACGCGTTCGGACGATCGTTTTATTACGTTGCGAGGACGTGCTTACATGGCCAACCGCGCCCGAGCCCATGCGTTTATCAGCGTTCACGCCAATGCTATAGGCGGCCATCGTCCGGAAGTCAACGGCATGGAAACTTATTATTACTCCCGGGGCTATCGTTTGGCGCAGGTGGTCCACCAAACCATTCTCGAAACCGTTCCCGTCTATCGCAATCGCGGGGTGAAACAGGCACGGTTTTACGTCTTGCGGAATACTGCCATGCCTTCCATCCTCGTCGAAGTCGGGTTCGTCACCGGGCAATTCGACTCGCGCAATTTAGCCAACCCCACCTATCGCAGTCAAATGGCACAAGCGATCGCCCTAGGGATTTTGCGCTATTTGCAACAGTATCGCTAAATTGGCATCCAATAACCAATAACCAATAACCAATAACCAATAACCAACAACCAATAACCAATAACTAATGCCCTAAAACCCGATAAACGTGACGCTGAATAAACACCTCAACTAAATCGCGATTAATTTTGTTTTTCTCCACTTCTTCTCGCAGAATTTTAAGGACCACATCCACCGGAAGTGGTCGTTTATAGGGGCGATCTGCTGCGGTCAGCGCATCATAGATATCGGCAATGCTCATCATTTGGGTTTGAATGGGAATTTCTTCTGCGGTTAACCCCAAAGGATAACCGCTACCGTCCAACTTTTCGTGATGTCCGTAGGCAATAATGGGAATATCTTGTAAATGTCTCGTCCAAGGAATGCGCTTGAGAAACTCGTAGGAATGGGTCACGTGAGCTTCGATATCCCGACGTTCTTCCGTCGTTAAATTCCCGCGAGGCAAGAGTAATTGTTCCATTTCTTGTGGAGTAACGAGGGGTTTGAAGGTTCCGTCGATATCCCGATAGCAATACTCTGACAGTTCCGTTAGCTCCACAAACGCCTCCTCCGATAATGCCTCAAATCGCTTGGTTTCTATCGCTTCGGGTTCGTTCATCTCTTCAATATAGTTTAAATAGCGATCGAGGGTTGCCAATGCCTCCTGCAAGCGATCGTCAAAGTTCTGCAACTGCTGGCAATGGGGACAATTAGCATCACCAAAACGATGGGCATCGGGATGATTGACGAGATACTGAAATTTGGCTTCCGCGCATTCCATTTGCAAGGTGCGCGTCGCGACGGCAAACCGTTGGCGAATAACCTCTAACTTTTGCGGATAGAGCTTTTTGCGTTTATTGAGAATCACCTCGGAAACCCCTACCTTGCCGAAATCGTGCAACAAGGCTGCATAGCGAATTTCTTGTATCTGTCGTTCGGTGAAGGACAGCGATCGCAAGCGTCCGCTTTGGATTGCCGTCACTTCCCGAGCCAAATGCACCGTTAACGTCGCCACTCGTTCGGAATGACCGGAAGTCGTGGGATCCCGCGCTTCAATTGCCTGTACGGAGGCTTTGACAAAGCCTTCAAAGAGATGTTCGATATTGTTTTGCAGCAGGTTGCGTTCGATGGAAATTGCCGCTTGAGAAGCCAAAGACCGCACCACGCGATCTTCCCAATCCGAATAGGGTTGCGTCACCTCTAAGGCATTGTTTCGATCGATTTTGATATCGTGGCGCAGTTTGCGATTGATGAGTTGCAAAACCCCGATCGTTTCTCCCTCTGCATCCTGCATGGGAATCACCAACACCGAACAAGTTCGATAGGAAAAATCGCGATCGAAATTGCGATCGAGTTGATAGGGCAAACCCGGCAGGAGATTATGGGCATCGGGAATGTTCAACGATTGCCCCGTTAATGCCACGTATCCCGCCAAACTTTTGGGGGTGAGGGGTAAAGTGAATTCTTGAAAGGAAACGGCTGGCAGGGAGTCATTCTGAGCGATTTTAAACACGAGTCGGGGTACCGAATCCACGCGATCGATTAAAAATACGCTGCCCGCATCGCTACAGGTAATTTCGCGACTCTTGCTGAGAATTAAAGCCAGTAACTCCCCCAAATCTTGACTTCCCGATAATGCCGTGCCGATCGCCAAGAGATGTTCGATCAAAGACAGGCGTTGGGTCACAGTCGCAATAAACTCTTCGCTTTCAAAAGTCAAACTTGGGGACTCGAAGGCTGTCATAACTGTTCGGGGATACTGCACGTCTGGAATTCCATTGGCAAACTTCCTCGGGAGGGGGTTCGCAAACGGGTCTACGTTATTCAGTCTAACTCGCTTGACTGGGTTTGCCGATTCCCATAACCGATTACGGGGTATCTCTTGCCAAAATTTCCCGAATTCTGTCGCGAAATTGGCGAGCGATCGCGCGCTGGCCGATTTCTTGACTTTGCCTCACAAAACGAGGAATTTCTCGAACGGGAAGAAAGGGAAAAGCGAGACTTTCGCGAGACTCAATATATTCTGCTCCCGATAAATGATAAATTTCCAGTGTATTTTGACGATAGCGCCAAATTTCCGGCACTCCCAAGGCAGCATACAGCGAATGTTTATAAATGGAAGAATGGGTATAATCGGATTCAATGACGAGATCGGGAGGCGGATCTTGCCTTAAGTCAATATTGCGTCCTCTCACGATCGCTTCGTTTTGCAGATAAAAACACGCATCCGGTTCTGCCGCACGGGCTAAATCTTCTCGCTCTAAAGTTAGCGCTCCCAACTTGCGCATTTCCATCCCGAGTTCGTCTACCATGACGGTAATCAAATCGCCGAGCAATTCTTTCGGTTCTTCATGTTCTGCTCGGGGCATGCGAATTTCTAAGACTCCGCGATCGTAAGTTATTCTCCACAAACGATTATCCCCGACATCTGCCATTAATGCTTTGTAGGTTGGCCAGCTTATCCCTCGCAAACTGAGAGGAAATCTTGGCTTTTCTCTCCTGCCGCGCAGATCGATCGCGACTAGCATTTCTGTATTATAAGTCAGTTGGAGATGGCGATCGGCTTCCAGTTCTGCAACGAGAGCTTGAAAGGTGCTCCAGCGAACGCCATCAAACCGGATCGCGTTTTCTTGCGATTCCTGTTGGGAAAAAGGGAGAAGAGTGGCAGTCATTCAATGGCAGAGAAACTCGCGACATCTAACTACCGTTAATCTTAACGCAATCGGCGATCGCAATTGGCTTGAGAGCGCGTTATCCTCACACGCTCTCGCACCATCTTAAAAGAGTGAAGGAGGTCTCGGCGGAGAAACGGGAAGACTAAATCCCGGTAGGACGGGAATGTCGAGATCGGGATACAAAGTTTCTAGAGATTCCTGTAAGGCGGCAGTTCCCGGAAGAGGGAGGGTAAACCCCTGAAATAATGCCCCATTGAGAATTTCTTCGACATCGCTTTGCAATAATTCTGCCACTTGTCCGAAAATCCCTTCAGGCGTAATGGTGATTTTTTCTCCAGCTTTCAGAATAATTTCTGTGGGAGTTTCTTCTGTTTCTTGGGCGATTATTTCTCGGGCAGTTTCTGCTTTGGTAAACGACACTTTTTCTGCTATCCAAGACGGAACTCCTGCTGTTGTTTCTGATTCCGTTTCCATCGGTTTGACCTTAACTTCTCCTTCCAAAACTTTAACTTGTGCCTCTCCTTCTGCATTCACTTCCAGTACGTAAACAGTACCCGCGACTCCAATTTCAAAGGTTGCGGTACAACCATTGGCGGGACCGCTTGCCAATAATAATCCCTGTTGGACTTCGATGCACTGACCGACAATCACTGAAGATTGAGGTCCCAAACGACCCGCCGCACCGTTACTGAATAAAAGTGAGGTACTGGCAGAACTGGTGCCTATCGTTTGTTTTAAGAGAGCGATCGCATCGATTTCTGCGGGATTTTCATCGATAAAAACCCCATCGTCTTCAACCTCTTCTTCAGGCTTGACAATTTCTTGGACGATCGCTTGGTCGATCTGCGCGATCGCGGCGATCGGATGCAGTACCGAGGAAATCACGATGCCAAAACCTGCCAGCACTCCCCCAACCATTTGCAAGCTGCGATTTTGCGGCTTTCTAACTCGAATCATATCCGTACTTGCCTCCGTTTGTTTGTTCGTGTTACGGCAACCTGATGAAATTCTCTGAAAAAATAAACTCTGAGATTTTACTACACTATTGACATTTTAACATGGGGGATTTCACTCAATTTTAGCATCGCTCCCATTCAACAATTTTTGAATTTTGAATGCAAATGAGGATTACCAAAGTCCCGGAATGGGAGAATCGAAAGAAATGACTTTAAATCCGGGCAGAGGCGGTAATTTAATTCCCGGATATAAACGCTGTAAAGATGCTTGTAAATTTTTCATGCCGGGTAGTTGTAACTCGAAATCCTGAAACAAGGAATCTTGCAAAATTGCTTCAACTTCTTCTCGGGGCAAAGGAAAAACATCCCCCAACGTTCCTTCGAGATCGATCGCGAGCTGTTCTCCCGCACGAATCGCGATCGGAGTCGGGAGAGTTTCGGCATCGGGCAAACTTTCCTGTTCCTCAGTTAAAATAGGAATAATATTGACTTCTCCATTGAGAACTTTAATTTGAGACTCGCCGCGATCGCTAACTTCTAGGAGATAAAATGTTCCTTGCACTCCCACCTCAAACGTTGCCGTACAGCCACTTGCGGGGCCGCTCGCCAATAAGATTCCTCGGCGTACTTCAATACACTGACCGATAATCACCGAAGATTGAGAAGCCAAACGACCCGCCGCACCATTGTCGAATTCCAATCCGGCTAGAGATTCTTGCGTTCTCACTTCTTGTTGGAAGCGGGCAACATCATCAATTTGGGCGCGGGTTTCATCGATAAAAACCCGATCGCCATTGAGAATTTCCCGCACGGTTGCCCGACTGACTTGCCCCCGAACCCGAGTCGGATAAAAGGCGATCGCGATCGATACGCAAACCCCCCAAAGAATCCAACCCGGTATGTTAAACCCCAAAGCGTTTTGCCAATCTCGGTTAATGTGACCCACGACTTTCCCTCTCCTATCGATCGGTTGACTGGTTATTTGTTGAATCATCAGTTACCCGTTAATCACGAGGTTGGGCGATCGGTGACTGATAACTGGTGACTGGTGACTGGTGACTGGTGACTGATATGACTGGTGACTGGTAACTGGTGACTGATGACTGGAAAAGATGCTACCATAGCAGAAGATTTTCAATCATTACAAAACAATTGCCCGAGTGAGTCCCGATGTGGTGGAAATGGATTTCTCGTAGTGTCATGGTTATTATCCTCGAAGTTCTGACCCTAGGACTGAACTTTGGGGGCATTGTTCCCGTTTTGGCCGCTGAAGACCCTGCAACGCTGTTTGAAGAAGGAATGCAGCTCTATCGCCAAGACACGGCCTCATCTTGGCGCGGTGCCATTCGCAAATGGGAAGACGCATTGCCAGCCTATCAAGAGAGCAGCGATCGCGAAGGACTTTCCCTCGTTCTCAATTGGTTGGGATTGGCCTATAAAAACCTCGGAGAATTAGATCGCGCCCTCGAGATTTATAGCCAAGTTTTACCGCTCTTTCAAGACCTGAACGATCGCCATTCTCAAGCCAGTACCTTAATGGCGATCGGGCAAATTTACGGAACCTTGGGAGAATATCAAGTCGCCCTCGATTATTACGAGCGATCGCTGCCCTTGTGGCGAGAAGTCAGCTATCGCACCGGAGAAGCGGCCAATCTCAACAGTATCGGTCGCATTTACGATCGATTGGGAGAGAGCGGGCAAGCTCTCGAATACTATCAGCAAGTTTTGGCGATCGCGCGAGATGTGGGGAACAAAAAAGGAGAAGCCGCCGCCCTCAACAATCTGGGCTTGGCTTATAGTAATTTGGAGAGGAAGCCCGAAAGCCAACAACATTACGAACGAGCATTGCAGATATGGCAAGAACTGCAAGACGATCGCGCCTTAGCCAGTACGTTGAACAATATTGGGTTTCTCTCTGCCAAAAATGGAGAGTACGAGCAAGCCCTCAGCCAATACGAGCAAGCCCTGATCTTATGGCAAACCGTCGGCGATCGCTCTGGACTGGCCAGCACGTTCAATAATTTGGGCGTGGTCTATGGCAAAATGGGAAACAGCGATCGCGCTCTCAATTATTACGCTCGCGCCCTATCTCTGCGCGTGGCCGTCGGCGATCGCCCCAAGGAAGCCCTGACCCGCTATCACATCGCCGTTGCCCAACGAGAACGGGGCAATGCAGATATCGCCCTAGAGCAGATTAAAACCGCCGTTGAAATTGTGGAAAGTCTGCGCAAGAATATCGACAGCGAAGATCTGCGAACCTCCTTTTTTGCCAGCAAGCAAGACTATTACGAGTTCTATATCGACCTGTTGATGGAACTGCACCGAGAACGCCCCCGAGAGGGGTACGATGGGAGAGCCTTGGAAATTAGCGAACGATCGCGAGCCCGTTCTCTCCTCGACATCCTCGCCGAAGCCAACGCCAAGATCCGCTCTGGGGGGGATCCCGCTCTCTTGGAACGAGAGCAGCAACTCCAACGCCAGTTAGATGCCCTCGAACAACGTCGCATTAGAATCGCGAGCGGACAATATCCCCTCAACCGCAAAATTAACATCAACCGGGAGGTGGAAGCCCTCCTCGATGAATATCAAGCAGTGCGCGATCGCATTCGCAGCACCAGTCCCCGCTATGCCGCCCTCACGCAACCCCAAATTCTCACCCTCGCCGAAATTCAGTCCCAAATTCTCGACGAACAGACCGTCCTATTAGAATATTTCATCGGAGAAAAACAAAGCTATCTTTGGGCGGTTACTCCCAATTCCCTCGAAAGTTACACGTTACCCGGGCGCGAGGAGATTAAAACGGTGGTGAAAAACTTCCGACGCGGACTGCTGCGATCGCGCCGCATCTCGGGATTCGCCCAAGCTCAGCGCGCCGCGATCGCCCTTTCGGAGCTCATTCTCGCTCCCGTTGCCGATCGCATCGAAAACAAGCGCCTATTAATTGTGAGCGATGGGATCTTACATTTCGTCCCCTTTGCCGCGATCGCCGAACCCCAACCCGAGACGGGGAATCCTTTACTAGACGTCCCCGAACAACCCGCTAATCCCGTCCAATACGTGCCCCTGCTCGAAAAACACGAGATCGTCAATCTGCCTTCCGCCTCCACCTTAATCGCCCTGCGCCGAGAAGTTCGCGATCGCCCGACTCCGACCAAAACTTTGGCGACCATCGCCGATCCGATCTTTGGCAATAATGACGAGCGAATTGCCGGTAGTTCTTCGCGATCGCTCTCCCTTCCCCCCGATGTGGCGCGGTTTGCCACAGAAGCCGAACTGTTATTCGAGCGCTTGCCCTTTACCCGAGAAGAAGCCGAGCAAATTCTCGCCCTCCTGCCACCGGAACAGGGGACAAAGGCCTTTGGGTTTCAAGCCACGCGAGATTTTGCCACCAGTCCTCAATTGCAAAATTACAAAATCGTTCACTTTGCCACTCACGGCCTGTTTAACAGTAAAAACCCGCACTTATCGGGTTTGGTCTTTTCCTTGGTTGACGAGCGCGATCGTCTCCTCAATGGGTTTTTGCGCCTTCCCGAAGTCTTTAACCTCGGTTTTCGCGCCGATTTGGTGGTGTTGAGCGCTTGTCAGACGGGACTGGGACAAAATATTCGCGGCGAAGGGGTGATCGGCTTGACCCGGGGCTTTATGTATGCCGGAGCAGCGCGAGTCTTGGTCAGTTGGTGGAGCGTAGACGATCGCGGTACCGCCGAATTAATGATTCGTTTTTATCGGGGAGTCTTGGAGGAAAATTTAGAACCCTCCGCCGCCTTGCGATCGGCTCAATTGCAACTTTGGCAGAGTCAAGAAT
>JBFRWJ010000122.1:0-9499 GCA_051439525.1 Spirulina sp.
GTGATGGCTTTAGAATCATGGGGGAGCATCTCTAAACAAATGCCTGCCGACGAGTTAGACGATCTGATTGCCGCTATTGAGGATCGCGAAAATTGAGTGGCTATCTTTTGGATACCAATATTGTTTCGCTAGCAATGCAGGGCGATCGCGATATTTTGGAACGCTTGGAAAGATCCAGACTAGCAGGAGTTGTGACTTATATATCTGGGGTAACTTATTTTGAAATTAGGCGGGGTTTGCTGGCGAAAAATGCGATCGCGCAGATGAGAAGATTTGAAAATTTGAGTCGGTTATTTCAGATAATTTTACTCGACGATTACAAAGAAACAATTATTTTTGAGAAAGGAAAGCGATCGCGCCACAAGTAACTCAAACCATCAATTAAAAAATTAACCAAGCAAACATTTCTCGTGCGGATAATTGCCAATCTTCCCAGCAAGCGATCGCGGGTAATATTTCTTCTCCAGACTTAATTTCCGGCAAGCAATTGGGTTTGAAAATCATCACCGATTCTTCTTCGGAGTCAATCAACCATCCTAGTTTTGTTCCTTGCTGAAGACAAAATAGAATGTTGTCAATGACTTTTGTTGCCGATTGGTCTGGCGATAAAATTTCGATCGTCCAATCCGGCGCAATTGTAAATGTATTAGCAATTCTTCCCGTTTCCGTCCGGGGAATTCTCTCCCATGCAAACACCCCAATATCGGGAACGATCGAACGTTCTCCAAAAGTGCAGCGAATTTCAGTTAATGCCAAAGCAAGTTTTTGCGACTCGCCAATTTTATTGATTTCAGCACACAAACGACTTTGAATGCGACTGTGTTCTCCTTGAGGCATTGGTTTTTGAATAATTTCTCCATCAATATATTCACTAGCCGGTTTGGTTTCGGGGAGTTGTAAAAACTCCTCTAATGTCAATTTTCGTGCAAGGGAATGGGCAACAACCATGTTGGGCTTCCAAATTGATAAAGCGTTATCTTCTATGATACTTTAAAAACATTATTCAAGAGCTTATTTCTCAGCCACGGAAAACCAAAGCACATCTCGCGCCAAATGAGAAATTTTGACGCGAGATGAATTTTTTCTCTGGCGATCGCCTCACTAATGGCGATCCCGAGATTTAGTAAATTTCTTCTTCTTGGTGAGTTTTGATGGTGCAGTCCGAAGTCGGTTTAGCCACGCAAGTCAAAACAAAACCGGCTGCGATTTGATCGTCATCCAAGAAAGATTGATCGTCTTGATCGATGCTTCCTGATTCGAGTTTACCCGCGCAAGTGGAACAAGCACCTGCTCGGCAGGAATAGGGGAGGTCATAACCTTGTTCTTCAGCGACATCAAGGATGATTTCATCGTCGGGAACAGTGATAACTTGCTCGCCATCGGGGGTTATTAAAGTAACTTTGTACTCTGCCATGAGTCGAATTCCTCTTATAGTTGGATAGCAGCCTGTTGGCTTATGATGTTTGATTCCATTCTCGATACTACGGGAAAAGGTTCTGATGTTTGAGCTGCATTAGAAATGAGAGTACGAATGAAATATTATATAAAGAATACTTATTTTTAATTTGTCGGGGTATGTCGGGAAAATAAAGATAAAGAAATTTCGGTAAGCCAGAATACATCGGAGTTTGTCTGTCTTGGGACAGAGGACGATCGCCGATAATATCCCTTTGTTTTACAAATAAGCATTTCTTATTATTAAGAACAATTACAATAGATAAAGAAAAAGTTAAACAATGAGGGATCAATTGAAAAGACCGATAAAAGTCGGGTTGGTCGGTACGGGGTATGCGGCCAAACAACGGATGGAAGCGCTGTGTCAAGAACGCGATCGCGCCCGAGTCATCGCCATCGCCGGACGCAATGGCGAAAACCGGAAGAGCTTGTGCGATCGCTGCGGTGCAAAAGGAGTAGAATCTTGGCCGGAATTGGTACAAATGCCCGAAATCGATTTAGTCATTATTGCCACCGTTAATAGCGAACATGGCGCGATCGCCAAAGCTTCCCTCGAAGCCGACAAGCACGTCATTTGCGAATATCCTCTCTCCCTCGATCCCCAAGAAGCGCAGGCGATCGTCGAACTGGCGCGATCGCGCCGGAAATTTCTCCACGTCGAACATATTGAAATTCTGGGGGGATTGCATCAAACCCTGAAACAGTATCTTCCCCAAATTGGCGAGGTGAACTATGCCCGCTATATCACCATTAAACCCAAACATCCCGCCCCGGTATCATGGTCGTATCATCGCGATTTATTTGGCTTTCCCTTCAGTGCTGCCCTCTCTCGCATTCATCGGTTTACCGATCTCTTTGGCACGGTAGAATCCGTTAGCGGGAGATCGCGATTTTGGTCTCCTTCCGAGTCCCATCTTTATTACACTGCCTGTTTGTGTACGGCGCAACTGTGTTTTGCCAACGGATTAATTGCCGATCTCGTTTATGGTAAAGGCGATCGCTTTTGGCAATCCACTCGTACTTTTGAACTGCACGGCAGTCAAGGAACATTAATTTTTTACCCCCATCGAGGGGAACTGATCCGAGAGCCAGAAATTACACCCATTGAAGTTGGAACGCGTCGGGGATTATTCGCCCGAGATACCACTTTAGCCCTCGATAGCTTGCTTGACGGCAAACCCCTCTACATCTCCCCGGCATCCAGTCATTACGCCCTCCTTGTTGCCGATACTATTCGTCAATCCGCACAAACCGGACAAACGATGGCAATTCGCAATTGAGAAAATGAGGATTTTTTCTCAAGCGTTTACGGGGGTTAATAATGCTACTTTGCGACTATCAAAGAGCTTGGCGAGACTATCGGTAATAATTTCCACCACTGCGGGATCGCAATCGCTGAGAAACTCTTCTCCAGTAATTTCGCCTTTGAAAAATGCCTTGGATCTGCCCAACAATTCGCGAATTTTATCAAGTCCAATAATTTTCACGATTAAGGTCGTCAGAGGAGAATTTTTAATATCGTAAGGAGAATCGCTAAAACGTCCTTTCGAGAGTAGATCGAAGACTTCTTGGTCTAATTCTCCATCGAGGGGATGGCGATTGGAAACATCAGGAAGAAAATCTTCGAGTTTTTCAATCGAGAGTCCGAGGGGATTGAGTTCTCCCATGATGGTTGAGAGGGGAATATTGCGTCCGAAGCGTCGGGAGAGTGCTTCCAATAATGCCATGGTAAAGAGCTTGCTCCCCAGATAAAGCCGAGCGATTTTAATATTGCGATCGGCGCGATCGAGCTTATTGTGGAATTCGCGATCTTCGGGTTCGCCTTTGAACTGTTGAAAGACTAAATCGGGTTTGAGAAAGTTCATAAAACCTTCCATCTTTTGCAAGGCAACCCGATATTCATTCACGGTATAAGAACTGGGATTTTTCAGATTGTGATTGGTTTCTGGGAGCAAGCTCCAAGTATTATCGAGAAAGCGAGCGGAACTGGGATTGGCAAAACTGCCCACATCTCGATTGGCCATTCTCACGGCACATTGTACCGACTCAATGACTTTTTCTTCGCTCAAACCGATGTTGAGTTTTTGGTTCGTTTCTTGAGTGCGAAGATAGAGGTATTCTGGTGCGTGTAACCCCTCTTTTTCCGGACGAAAGGGAATCGTTGCTTCAATACAAGTCACGATTTGCAAAATTAACCCGTCATCCAACAGGGGATTTAAAACTAGCGCGCAAACCAAGGCACTCAAAAATTCATTTTGTCCGGCAAAGGGCGATAGCTGTTGACCGGGTTTAAACCCAAAGACTCCCATGACCAGATCGAACATCCGATTGTCAGGGAGCTCTTCTTCTTCGCGAATGTACAGATGTTCTTTAATTTCTTGAATAAACGGTGAAATGTAAAAGGTTAGATTGAAATTAACGCTCTGATCGACTTGGACGTAAACCAAATCGTGGAATAAAGCCGCAAGGACTTCAATGGCATTGGCAGAACCCCCGACCTCAAAAATGTGGTCTGGCGTATGGAAGTAGCGCCACGGTCCGGTCATCGTTTGGACGATTAACGCAGTAATCCGCTCGAGCTCTTTTTGGTCAACCTTGACTTGTAGTTGACTCATGGCCCACTCGAGCTTCTCGAGGCATTGTTCTTTATCCTGTTCGAAGTTCATCCAGACTTGTTGCACCTTTCGCTTGACTTAACTGCTATTTTAGCTAGGTCTGTGGAAAGACGATCGATCTTTCTCGGGGGAAATTGCGAAATTTTTCGGAAGAGTTGTCCCCCTTGAAGTCAATTTTCGCGATTTTCTCTCGAGATCGCCCTTTTTCGAGACCCTCGAGACCCGACAACATGAGGAAAAACATTACAAAATATTAAGGAATAATTCCCAAGGCGATCGCAATGCCTCACAATAATTGCGGAAGGTTGCTGACTGGGGCGATGCTCGATGGCATCAAAATGCCCAATTTCACACCGATGCCATGTCACCGGATGAAAATGCAAGCGCGCGATCGCACCTCAGTCAGATTTTTTTTGTTGGAGGAATCCATAGATGAGTATCGTCACGAAATCCATCGTGAATGCCGACGCTGAGGCGCGTTACCTCAGCCCCGGGGAACTAGATCGCATTAAAGCCTTTGTCACCAGTGGAGAAAGCCGCTTGCGGATCGCCCAAGTTCTCACGGAATCTCGCGAGCGCATCGTCAAAGAAGCTGGCGATCGCTTATTCCAAATGCGTCCCGATGTTGTCTCTCCTGGCGGTAACGCTTACGGAGACGAAATGACCGCGACTTGCTTGCGGGATATGGACTACTACTTGCGCCTGATTACTTACGGCGTAATTGCTGGCGACGTTACCCCCATCGAAGAAATCGGCTTGGTGGGCGTTGCTGAAATGTACAAGTCCTTGGGAACCGACATCGGCGCAGTTGCCAAAAGCGTTGGCTTGATGAAAGACGTTGCCGGTTCTTTACTGTCTGGCGAAGATGCTGCTGAAGCGTCAACCTACTTCGATTACGTGGTTAGCGCCATGGGATAGGCGAGATGCCGCCCTGTTTCAAGATTCCGCTTTTGCGGCTCGCAATCGATAAAGATTAGCTCAAATAAGGAAATCAAAAATGCAAGACGCAATTACTGCTGTTATTAATTCTGCCGACGTTCAAGGAAAATACCTTGATTCTTCCGCAATGGATAAGCTCAAAGGCTATTTCGAGAGCGGAGCCCTGCGGGTTCGCGCTGCGAGCGCCATCAGCGCCAATGCGAGTGCGATCGTCAGAGATGCCGTCGCGAAAGCCCTGTTGTATTCCGATATCACCCGTCCCGGTGGCAATATGTACACCACTCGTCGTTATGCTGCTTGCATCCGCGACTTGGACTACTACTTGCGCTATGCAACTTATGCCATGCTGGCTGGCGATCCCTCCATCTTAGACGAGCGGGTTCTCAATGGTTTAAAAGAAACCTATAATTCTTTGGGCGTTCCCGTTGGTGCAACGGTACAAGCCATCCAAGCCATGAAAGAAGTCACGGCTGGTTTAGTCGGTGTCGATGCTGGCAAAGAAATGGGCGTTTACTTCGACTACATTTGCTCTGGCTTGAGCTAAACGCGAGAATCGAATTGAGACTGAATCAACTCGGATTCTTTGAGAATAAGTTCGGGCAGTCAGCGATCGAGTGTTAGTGAGTCAAAGACTTATCTTACTGGCTCGAGGTAGGTTTTAACTTTCTAATATTGGTGTGCTGACTCCCGAGCTTTGTTGCGTAGAGAAAGCCGCGCTGCGCGATCGCACAAAGCAAAAATAATATAGCAAATCAACTTTTTTAGCTTTTTGAGAACTTTGAGTTTTTCGAGAGCATTAATAATCCTAAGTTCAGGAGCGATAAATCCATGAGACAATTCAAAATTACCGCTTGCGTGCCTTCTCTGACGCGCACCCGCACCCAACGCGAACTTCAAAACACCTACTTTACCAAGCTCGTTCCCTTTGACAATTGGTTTCGCGAGCAACAACGGATTATGAAAATGGGCGGTAAAATTGTTAAGGTCGAGTTAGCCACGGGCAAGCAAGGCGTTAATACCGGATTGCAGTAAATTTGGTAGAACTCGTAAAAGCTGGGGGGAGGTCGATCGCAGACCTCTCTTTTAGCATCTCTTTTAGCATCAATCGTTGAGTTTTTTGGGTAGCTTGAAAATATAGGCAGTTGGCGATCGTAGAACTCGTTATTCGATAAAGGCTAAAGTATCTTTCCCGTCGTAAGTTTTATAGTGATAATTATACTTTCTCAAGATTGACTCTGCTGCGTTTTTCTCATCATCAGGGAGATGTACGTGTTCGTACAAAACAACTTGGGGTTTATATCTCGAAAAATCAATTTGTGATAGGACTTGATAATCAAATCCTTCCGTGTCAATGTGCAGGAGATCGATTTTTTCGATCTGATTTCTCTCAAAAAGTTCTGGCATGGTTATCGTTTCGATCTCTTCTTCTACAATGTAAGGTTCGAGTTCTCCATTGAGATGGATCAGGATGTGATTTTTATCGAAAGAGCCTAATTGGTCGTACCATCCCGGCAAATTATCGCCCATTTCTTCTTGTGCCTTCTCCGAAACATAGTAGAATTTTCTCAATCCTTTTTCTGTGGAAATGGCAACATTTTCAAAAATAAATCGTTCGGAATTTTTATAGTTTTGTTTTAGTCTTTCAAAAAGAAAAGGAACGGGTTCGATAAACATTCCCCGCCAATTTTCATGTTTGATAATCAAGTCGTGAATGGGATCGCCCAACACGCCATCATTCGAGCCAACTTGTACGAAGAAAAGGGCATTTTTAGATTTAAGATGTTTTAATATTGGTCTTTGTTTGAAGATTCTGTAGGTTTTGCGTAACGGCTGGTAGAGGGCAGGATACTGCTCGAGGATTGCTTTAATTGTTTCTTTCATGTCAAGATTTTCCTAGGGGTCGAGAGAGATGATTGAAGAATTATCAACGAGCAGAGGAATCGCGATCGCGAGGTTCTAGATCGAGTAGAGGAGTCGCGGCAATATTTTCCTCCGTTATTGAGGACATAATTTGCAAGTGATAGCGATCGATATCGTGTTGGGATGTTCCCAAGACTTCCCAAACTTTCGCGATCGATTCGGCACGTATATACCAGAGGAGATAGGGTTCGTTATTAAGATTAACCTCAAATCAATAGTCGATCGCGACTCCTTCATCTCGGAGCGTCTGAAGTGCCTCCTCTCGACGAGAGACGATGGTTGTACGCCATTCATCGACCTTACTGTTTGATTGCGGCTTTAACTTTATCAGTCCGGCTGCAGTTTCCATGCAAACATCTCATTAAAATTGTCCGATAGATGCCATTATAATACCCAACATTGTATAATATTACCACAAATAACGGATATATGTAAAACTATTCTTGACTCCTCATGAGAATTCTTTTTTCTGAATTAAGTTTATAATCATTATAGTCTCTCTAGAAAATCGTGAATGCGATCGCATTCATTGAGTTGATGTCATCCCTCTTAATTCATGAAACCTTTCAAGAAACCATTCAAGGTGAAGGCTATTGGCTGGGAACGCCTTGCGATTTTATTCGCCTTTATGGATGTCCGGTAAGATGTCCGTGGTGCGATACGGGTTATGCCGATGGGGGCAGCGCGATCGCGGCGAAAAAGATGGAGATTGCAGATTTAATCAAAGAATTTAAAAGCGATCGCGTTGTCATTTCTGGAGGCGAACCCTTTTTTCAACCCCATCTTAAACGGTTAACCGAGGCAATTCTGAAAACTGGGAGAAAAGTATCTATCGAAACCTCCGGATCTCGCTGGCAATTCCTCCCGTTAGAAGTATGGATAACCCTGAGTCCGAAAGAACATCTTAACAGAGACTTTCCAGTAATTCCCGACTTTTGGCAGCGAGCGAATGAAGTCAAAATTGTGATTGGCGATGGGAAAGAACCATATTTTTATCAACAATATTGGCGAGAAGATCGTCCTCTATTTTTTCAACCCGAATGGAACGATCGCGATCGCACGATTCCCCTAACTTTAGATTTATTGAAGAAATTTCCCAAGGCTCGCTTATCCCCTCAATTACACAAGTATTTAAACATTCCCTAAGTTATCCGGCAGTCACGAAGCCGTTTCGGTTAGCATGAAATGATAGCTATCGAGGAAGCTCAGATGAGTCATTCAATTGTTCGCGAACGCTACGAAATCCAAGAATGCTTGAGCGACAAAGGATCCCGACAAACTTTCTTAGCTGTGGATCTGAGCGATCGCACCCCCGTCGTGCTAAAAATATTATTATTCGGGCGCGATTTCCAGTGGCAAGATCACAAGCTCTTTGAACGCGGTGCAAATGCTCTTAAAGCGCTCTCTCATCCTCGCATTCCTCGCTATTTAGATTATTTCGATTTCGATACCGATAAAGATCGAGGATTCGTGCAAGTTCAAAGTTATATTCCTGCGCGATCGCTTCAGCAACATTTAGAGGCAGGACGGACGTTTAGCGAATTAGAAATGCGGCAACTCGCCCGAGATTTACTCGAGATTTTAATTTATTTGCATAGCCGTCAACCTGCCGTTATTCATCGAGATATTAAACCCAGTAATATTCTCTTGGGCGATCGCTCGGGCAATCGTGTCGGGGAAGTTTTTCTGGTAGGCTTTGATTCGGTGCAAACTCACGGTTCTGCCCAACCCGGAGGAACGATGACTATTGTCGGAACTTACGGTTATATGCCCCCCGAACAATTTGGAGGGAAGGCATATCCCGCTTCGGATTTGTATAGTTTGGGGGCAACTTTAATCGCGATCGCAACGGGAAAACATCCCTCAGATTTACCGCAAAAGAATCTCAGAATTGATTTTGAAAGGGAAACAAATCTAAGTCTCGATTTTACCAATTGGTTGAAATGGCTCGTCGAACCGAGTCTCGATATGCGCTTGTCAGCCGCTCGCTATGCCTTGCAAATGTTAGACGATCCGAGTCTATATCCCGAACGTTTTCAAGCTAATCCTCCCGCGATCGGCAAACCGAATGACAGTAGAATTATCCTGCACCAAAAACAAGACACCTTACATCTTGTTATTCCAGCCTCCGGATTGACTCAACACAATGTATCGAGTAAAACTGTTTATATCTTCCTCTTTGTCATCGGATTTCCTGCATTTATCTTTTTTCTCTTTCTGTGTCTTGTTTGTCTTGCACTGGCTTTTTCGGAAGGAGTTGAGCTGTTATTTGCCTGCATAATCTTACTCATTCCAACTGTTATTTCTTTCGGTTTTATGTTTCCTCTGTTAAAATGTTTTCTTGGGGAAACTCATCTCAAAATCGATCCAGTTAAGATTTTGCTATACAAGAGTATAATGATAAGAGTCAGTGGGCAGAAGGCTTTAAGACGAGACTTATTAAAAATATATCCCGATACCAATATCATCAATCGCTATAGAGTATTACTCATGACTCGCGATCGCACTTTCCAAATCCCCACCACCAGCCCGCGAGAAACCGCTTGGTTGGCAGAAGAACTCAGTCAATG
>JBFRWJ010000123.1:0-10716 GCA_051439525.1 Spirulina sp.
CCCTTAAAAGAAGATGAAACCGGAGCAATTCGAGTTAGCAATTCTAGAGTTTTACTAGAATTAGTGATTCAAGCATTTCAAGATGGTGCATCTCCTGAAGCGATCGCACAACGATATTCAACAGTATCTCTACCCGATATTTATCTAACGATCGGCTATTATCTTCGCCATCGAGAAGCGATCGATGCCTATCTCGATCGCCGCAAACAATTAGCAGAATCCGTTCGCCAAAAATTGTCTGATATTCAACCCGATCTTAGTTTAATTCGTTCGCGCCTATTAGCTCAAAAACAGTAAAAATTAAGATGTTACGCTTGTATTTACCTCTATAAAGACTTTTTAGTGGAGTAGAAATATGGCTTCTCAGTGGGAAAATCTCCTCAAAAATATTGGAGAATGGCAAGGATCGTTTACAAAGTTCTCCCCCGAGGGAACACAATTGGATGATGTTCCCAGCGTCCTCATTCTTGAAGGATTGCAGGACAATAAAACTCTGCGCCTAACTTTAAATCGCTTCCCTAAAGATCGACCTCCCTACGAACTGAAAAGCGAATTCTCTTCAATTAGTCGCAGTATGCTCGTATTTGAAGATGGGGCATTTTCTAAAGGATTGATGCAATGGAGTCCCGTGAGTGAATTTGGAGGTGAATTTGGCTTAAAAACCGACAATGAGCGCTTGCGTTTGGTGCAATTATATACGCCGGATAGTCAACTACAAAGCATTACTTTAATCCGGGAAAAATTAGCAGGAACGAATCCTCCTCAACGACCTGTTTTAACACCAGAACAATTAATTGGAGAATGGCAAGGGGAAGCCATTACATTATATCCGGATTGGCGCAGCGATCGCGCGATCGTTCATCTCAAAATCGCAAAAGAAAGTCACGATCGCCTTTCCCAAACTCTCAGTTTTGGCACGGGATCGGCAGTACAAAACGTGCGATCGACGGCCAGAATAGACGGGTCGATCCTTCATTTTGAGGAGAGCGAACAACCCTATCAAATTCTCCTCTTACCCAATGGCGCATCGTCCAATTGTCCCAAATCTATTCTTCCTCGCAAGGGGTTTGTTTTAGAATTAGGATGGTTGGTTACGCCAGAGCTGAGATTGCGCCTCATTCGTAGCTATAGCGATCGCGGAGAATGGGTCAATTCAACCTTAGTCCGCGAGAAAAAACTGTAGGGACGTTAAATTTAACGTCCCTACAAAGAAGATTGAGCAACTTAGATTTTCCGAGAATAATACTCAACCACGAGGAGTTCGTTAATTTGGAGAGCAATCCATTCGCGATCGATAACCCCATTCACTTTCCCGGTCATGGTTTCCTTATCATATTCTAAGTGACTGGGGATATTCGCCAATCCCGGAAATTCCATGTTGGTTTGTACCAAACGGCGGGAGCTATCGCGATTTCTCACTTTAATCACATCCCCCGGACGGCATTGGTAACTGGCAATATTGACCACGCGATCGTTGACGGTGAGGTGACCGTGGTTGACCAATTGTCGCGCGCCGGGGATCGTTCCCGCCATTCCCAGACGAAATACGGTATTATCGAGACGCATCTCCAGCAGTTGCAAGAGTTTTTCTCCCGTCGATCCCGTCGCGCGACGAGCTTTCAACATATAGCGCATTAACTGCTTTTCCGATACACCATAGTTAAAGCGCAGTTTTTGTTTTTCTTCAAGACGAATGGCATATTCCGATCGCTTGCGTCGGTTTTGTCCGTGTTGTCCGGGGGGATAAGCACGACGTGCTGTTTTGCGCGTTAAACCGGGTAATTCTCCCAAGCGACGCACGACCCGCAGACGCGGTCCTCTATAACGAGACATTTATTTTCTTACTCCTGTTACATTGAAAATTTCAGGCATGAAGTTCGCTTTTAACAGTGAACAGTTATCAGTGAACAGTTATCAGTGAATCCTGTTACCCGTCAATCGCGATCGGGTGTTGGTTGCGTTGAACCTAAATTTTTGACCCGAACTGACAATTATACATCAAAACGGCCAAGCGATCGCTATTTTTCCTCAAACGCTCATTGTTCATTGCTCATTGCTCATTGCTCATTGTTCATTGATAATTGATAATTGACTTGTCGGAGCACTCCGCGTAGAAGAGCCACTTCTTCAGAGCTGAGTAAAGCGCGATTATAGAGCATGCGGAATTTTTCCATCCGTGCTTTAGCAGTATGGGGGTAAAGATAACCAATTTTTAACAGGATTTCTTCGAGATTTTGGTAATATCCTTCTAATTCATCCAAAGAAGCCATACTAACGGGATGAGACGCTTGGAAATCTCCTGTATTTTGAGACGCTTTGTAGAGTTCATAAGTACACACCGTTACGGCTTGCGCTAAATTTAAAGAGGAATATTCTGCATTAGCAGGAATACCTAAAAAGCGTTGTGCGTAATTCATTTCTTCATTACTCAATCCTCGATCTTCCCGGCCAAAAATTAAAGCAGAGTTCGTATTTTCTTCTAATAACCACGGTAAGACCAGATGGGGAGGTTCGAGAGAAATGGGTAAATTACGATGAACCCCCGTAGTGGCGATCGCGCGCTGACATCCTTTCAATGCCTCGGGCAGACTATTGACAATCGTTGCATTGCTTAAAATATCATCTCCTCGAACTGCCATTAATTTAGCTTCTCGACTATTGCGATCGCAGCGAGGATTCACCAATACCAACTGAGATAAACCCATATTTTTCATAATTCTCGCCACCGATCCCACATTTAACGCTCCTGCGGGTTCAACTAAAACAATGCGAATTTTTTTTAAGGTCATGGGTAATGGGTCATGGGTAATTGATAATTGGTAATTGATAATTGATAACTGAATTAAATTTTCCAAATCACGATCGCTTTATCGCCGCTTCCCGTTGCCACAAAACGACCGTCCGGACTAATGGCAAAATAATTAATATGATGGTTGTATCCGGTCAGGGTGCGAATTTCTTTTCCCGTGACGAGGTCCCAAAACTTAATCGTTTGGTCGGCACTACTACTGGCTAATGTCGTCCCATCTTGGCTGATTTCTACATAATTGACATAGTTGGTATGATTATTTAAAATATACATCTGTTTTCCGGTCGTTAATCTCCATACGCGAATCGAAGTATCGGCACTGGCACTAACTAAAATTTCTCCGTCCGGGCTAATCGCCAAATCGTTAATAAACCCCGTATGCCCTTGCAAGGTTCTCATTTCTTTTCCCGTTTGCAAATCCCAAATTTTAATGGTTTTATCAGCACTGCCACTCGCTAAAGTCTTACCATTGGGACTAATCGCGATCGCGTTAATAAAACTCGAATGACCCCTCAGAGAATGCAATCTTTCTCCTGTTTTTAAATTCCACACTTTTAAACTTTCATCGGCACTACCACTGACTAAAGTCGTCCCATCAGAACTAATCGCAATCTCATTAATAAAACCCGAATGCTCTTGCAAAACGTGCCGAATTTCTCCTGATTCTAAATCCCAAACTCGAATCGTTTTATCGGCTCCCGTACTGACTAAAAATTGTCCGTCCGGACTCATGGCGATCGCATCGACCGAATTCGTGTGTCCGCTTAAAGTCTTCACGAGTTCTCCCGATTCTAAATCCCAAATTCTTATCGTTTTATCCGCACTCGCACCGATGATAAAATTCCCATCAAACGTCATTGCCAGTGCATTCACAAAACTGGTATGTCCCGTTAAAGTGTTTAATAATTTTCCCGTTTCTAGTTCCCAAACTTTTATCGTTTTATCCGCACTGGCACTAATTAGGAATCGACTATCGGGACTAATCGTCAGATCGTTTACAAAACTTTGATGCTCGGTTAGGGTTTTGGCGATCGCGATCGCTTTCCCCTTTTCCAGTTGGGTTTCCCGCGTTAATAACGGTAAAGTATACTGATAGGCGTGCCAACTGCTATATCCTCCGACGATTAATAGAGCAGTAATGATTAAACTCAATAACCATTTCGATTGTCCCGTTTCCACCTCTTGGGGAACGGTGGGGCTGTCGGGAGTTAATTGAATTTTAGTAACGGGGATGCGTCCGAGTTGAGTGGGGGAATTATTGCGAGAGTTCGCTTGACGCAAGCGCGCGATCGCTTCTAAAATTTCGGTGGTATCGAGGGGGCGATCGATGGCGCGATAGGCCATGAGTTTATCGATAAAATTCGCGAATTCAGCAGAAATATCCGGCGCAAATCTGCGCCAATAAAATTCATTGGTATAGGGGTCGTAAATATCCTTCTCCTCGAGATGTTTCCCCGTCAGTAAATAGGTAAAAGTCCGTCCCAAGGCATAAAAATCCGATTGGGGAACCGCATGACCTTGTTGCTGTTCTGGAGGGGTATACCCCGCAGAACTGACCCGGGTGACATTGCCCGAATGACCCATGCGCGCTAAATAGGTATAAGTCATTTCTCGCGCCGTGCCAAAATCAATTAAAACCAGTTGCCCCGTGGATCGGAGCATAATATTTTGTAACTTAATATCGCGATGAAAATAATTGTTCCGGTGTACCAGATGGAGAATTTCTGTAATTTGTTTGAGCCAATCGAGAGCCTGTTTTTCGTTAATTAATAGCTCCCCTTGTTGCAACATCCATTCTTTTAAATTCGGTCCGTCAATTTTCTCCATGATGAAGCAGTGGACGGGTTCGGAACGATTGTGGGGAAAATATTGAAAATAGCCTTGGGCATCGATTTTGGGGATGCCGGGGTGATCCAGTTGACTCAAAACCGTTGCTTCTTGAACGAAGAGTTCGATGGCTTTGCTATTCGTGTTGTGCTGTTGCTTGAGGGTTTTGAGAATTTTTAAAACCTGGCCGTCCCGAACCTCATAAATCTTGGCAAACCCGCTATTGTCACTCAGCAATCTCACCACTCGATAGCGATCGAGCAGGAGTAATTGCGAACCGCACTGACGACATAAGGGACTATCGTCGTTGGCGGGATCTTCAGGATGCGGACAATTGGGATTGATGCAGTAGCTCATGGACGGGCTACAAAAAGGTTCTATTCTTACTTTGACATAATCTCCCGTCAAATTAAAGATTCTGACGGGAGATTCTCGAACTCACATGCAAGATTTTGCTGAGAGAATGGAGAGGGATGCACCCCGGGGACTTTCTATTGATTGGCTTCCTCGGTTGAGCCTTGGGGACGGACTTGCAGGATGTAATTTCCCCGATCTTGGCTGTCGTACCCATTAACAAAGATATAATAAATCCCGTCGTAGGGCAGGGTAATGGCCAAACTCGAGTTTTGGTTGCCCTCGCTCACATCGTCATTTTGACCGAGAACGTCTCGTTTGTCGTTGAGAAAAGCTAAAAAGGGGTCGAAATCCGTACTTTCCAAACTAATGAGGATTTGCTGGCCGGCTCTGCCGGAAAACTTATATTCGTCATATAAGCTACCATCTTCAGGATAAACGAGATCGCCATCTGCCAATCGTCCGTTTTCAAAGAAGAGAATTTCTGAGTCCGGGGGGGGGAGAGGCTCGAAATCGGGAGGTGGGGTGACTGGAGGTGTAACGATCGCGGTAGGGCTACTCTCATCGTAAGTTCCGGTATAATTCACCGCACAGGCGATCTGACGCTGGGGATGATTGCTACAAGCCGCACCGCTAACGCGAAAATCGAGATTAAAAATCTTATTGCGGTTGCTGCGATTGGGATTGCCGTCATCTAAAATGAGCATCATGACCACTGTCGTCGCATTGACTCGACCGTAGCTGAGATTTTCTGCCGCCCCACCGCCAAAGGTTCCGTATTTGCCCAGTCGCTCCACGAAGCCGAGACTGTCGCTTCCCACGTGACCTTCCTCCCCCGAGATGGCTTGATCTGCCACCAGATCTCGCGCGGCTCGGGCCATGCCATCAGAACGGACGAGGGGGAAAAGAGGACGCAGCGATCGCAAATACTGAATGGCTTCATCTAAAGCGGCAACTCCTTCTTGGGTCTCAAAGGGTTCTTCCCCGGGTAAATTGAGAGTATTGCCATTAAAGAACCGCCTCTGTCTTGCCAACCAATCGGCATAAGAGTTGGGATTGGTTCTGGCGCGATTCATTTCGCCAATAATGGCGGCTTCAAGTGCTGAAAACGCTTCGACTGGCGAAGGATTGGTATTTTCTTGAGCGATTATCTCAGTCTCGGATGTCGCCGGGAAGGGCAAAGGAGAAACAGCCGCGACAGAGGAAGGAAGGATTAAGGTGCTGAGGAGCGCGATCGCGCCAGATCGAATCGGGTTCATAAACGTATTGATAAACTCGCCGAGAAAGACTTCGATAAATTTGAGAATGTCGATGGCTGGAAATCGAGTTGGGGTACAATCGGAAAAATGATATGAGCGATATCCTGTTGAGGATTATAGCGATTTTTGGGAGGAAGTTTTCACGGATGGCTGAATATCAAAAAATTGAATACCGCATCGGGAAGGATGGCAATATTACCGAAACGGTTTTAGAGGGGGTTTCTGGGGAGCAATGTCTCGAACTCACTCGCGAGATTGAAGACCGTTTGGGTGAGGTGGAAAATCGCGAACTCTTGCCCGAATACGAGCAACCGTTGGAAACTCTGGTGGAAACTCAAGGACAGACTCAATTTCTCCAACAATAAAAATTTTGTCAAAAAATTTTGTCAATGGTTTAACTTTTCATTTTTTATGGGTTGAGGGTGATGGTAGAAGAACCCAATCTTTTTTGGTTCGGTCTGGTATTGTGGTTGGGCGGAACTGTTTATTTGCTCGGTTTGCTCGGGGCGCGATCGCGCGATCGCGATGATTTACTGGGGGAAGACGAGTCCGATTCCCCGTTGCGCGATCGCCTCCAAGGAGTAGGAATTTCCAGTTGGAATGCACTCCAACGCAAAGCGGGTTTAACCCCAAAACAAACGGAACAAGTCCAACGGGGTAAATTGGAAGGACTCACCTTGCGAGAATTGAGCCAACTCGCTCGCCTTCTCAATTGGTCTCTCGAGGAACTCCTGCAAAATTATGGCTATTCTTTTCCTTCCTTGGGGGAAGCCTTTCAAGAAATTGCCCGATTGCACCAGAAATATCGCGATTTGCAACAAGAACGGGTTCAAGTCGAGCAAGGATCGCGAGAACATCAATCGGCACTCGAGAGCGCATCCCAACAAATCGCGCTTTTACGAGAACGTTACGAGAATTTGGAGCGAGACCAGCAACAGAAAATCGATCGCTTGACGGTAGAATTGCAAGAGGCTAGCGAGCTCGCCGAGCAATTACAAAAACAATGTCGGCGCTTGCGATCGGAGTTGCAGGATAATCTCGATCGCATTCGCGGCGATATCCAGGAAGAAACCTTCGAGCAATTACAGACGCTGATGATGAATTTCCCAACGGCTTGCGTGATGGCGGAGGTGAAACCCAATTTACCCGCGAGAAATTTTATCGCCCTCTTTACTCCCTTGAAAAATTTACTACAAACTTGGGGTTACGAATCCATTGGTACGGCATGGGAACAGGTGATTTTCGATCCCCAAATTCATCAAGCCGACAGCGATGATATTCAAGAAGGGGATTTAGTGTTCGTGCGCTTTGTCGGCTATCGCAGCGGCGATCGCATTCTCTGTCCAGCAAAAGTCAGTCGCAATCTCCCCAAAGCCTAATTTGTTATTGGTTATTTGTTATTGGTTATTTGTTGTATGGTCTCTGTTGCGATTGATTTTGGGACGAGCAATACGGTGGTCGGGATTGTGGAACCCGATACGAATGCGCCCAAAACTTTAAGATTCGAGCGCATTTCTCGCTTGTTTAAGATGCCGGGAGAAACGGGAAACGTTATTGATGTTCCCGTGGTTCCCAGTTTGGTTTTCGTGCGCGGACAAGAGGATATTCTTGTTGGGGAAACCGTGCGATCGCAGCGTTTGGGTCTATCCCAACCCCACCGCTTTTTTAAGGGGTTCAAACGGGATTTAGTGGCGGATTTTCCCAGTCCGCCTCGCACGATCGATGGGACGAATTACCAAGCGCGATCGGTCTCAGAATGCTTTTTACAAATCTTATGGCAAAATCTGCAAAAATTAGAAATTGAGCCGTCCGAGCTGATTTTTACCGTGCCTGTGGGGTCGTTTGAACGCTATCTGGATTGGTTTAATGATTGGGGACAAAAAATGGGCGCGGATCGGGTTCGTTTTGTGGATGAATCGACGGCGGCGGCGTTGGGATATGCTGTTGAAAATCCGGGGTCTTTAGTGTTGGTGGTGGATTTTGGTGGAGGAACTCTCGATTTGAGTTTGGTTCGTATCGATCCACCCGAGGAGAACAAAGAGGTTTGTCAAGCTCGGGTGTTAGCCAAATCCGATGCTTATCTGGGGGGTGAAGATGTGGATATGTGGATTGTTGAAGATTATTTGCGTCAAATGGGTTCCGATCGCGAATCTGTCAGCGAGGTAGGTTGGCAAAATTTATTAGAAATCGGCGAACGCTTAAAAATCAAACTTTCCCAGTCCGATGAGGCTTCGGAAAGTTGGTTGGATGAAGAGACTTTTATGTCTTACGATCTGAGTTTGAATCGCGATCGCTTAGAAGATATTTTAGAACGCAATCAGTTACTCGAACAGTTACGAGAGGCATTAGATGAGGTTTTAAGCGTTGCTTTGGGAAAGGGGATTAGGAAAAGCGAAATCGAACAAGTTTTGTTGGTCGGGGGGAGTTGTTTGATTCCGACAGTGCAGAATTTAATTATCTCTTATTTTGGGCGATCGCGGGTGAAGTTGGGGAAACCTTTTGATGCGGTTTGTCACGGTGCTTTAGCTTTAACGAAAGTTTCAGAGGTTGAAGATTATTTGCGTCATGCTTATGCAATTCGTCTCTGGGAACCTGCGACCCAAACCCATTCTTATTTTACTTTATTCGATCGCGGCATGACCTATCCCTGTCAGTTAGAATCGCCGATTACCCTGCAAGTTGCTCAAAACGGACAGAAAGAAATTCGCCTCGATGTGGGAGAATTGGCCGAGTTAACGCGATCGGAAATCGTTTACGATGATGCGGGGGTTATTTCCAGTCGCAAGCTCTCTCAACAGACGGAATATCGTTCTTTAGAAACCCATTACCAAGAGGTTTGCATGGCACATTTAGATCCCCCGGGTCAACTCAAACAAGACCGCATTTCTGTTTGGTTTGAAGTGAACGAACAGCGCGTTTTATTGGCAACGGTTATTGATTTGTTAACCGATAAAATACTGGTGGAACGAGGCGCGATCGCTAAGCTAAAATAATTGTAACATCATAATTATAAATGGCGATCGATGGAAGATCGTTTATAATTATCAAATTGTTTCCTCGACAACTAATCCACCCCGAGTTAAAATTTTAGCGAGTTCTAAAAGTCCGAGCATTTTTTCTTGATAAACCGTTGCACCCTGTAAATATTCATCTTTAATATGTTCGTCTTTGGGAGCGTGAATAGCAGTTGGAACTGGAGAAACTTCCGCAGGATCCAGTAAAAGAACGTCAAAGACTTCATCGACGATAACCCCCGTAACTAAGCCTTCAACATCAACAATAACAACTTTTGTTTGCAGCGATCGCTCGATCAAAGGCAGTTCTAACATACCGCAAATATCAATTAAGGTAATAATTTCTCCCCGTAAATTAATGTTCCCGACAATATGAGAGGGACAGCAAGGAACGGGAGTAACCTTAACGATTTCTGTAAATTCACGGACAATTTTTAGATCGATCCCAAAAATTTCTTTTCCTAACCTCACCACTGCTAAAGGAATAAAGCGATGAGTATCGAGTAATTCATTTTGCTGCATTAAAGAAAGAGAACGTTCTTGTAAAATTGCTCTTTCTTCTGGGGTTGCATGAGTATAAAATAAGCGAATTTTTTGTAATTCTCGTTCGGATTCATGTTTTAATTCTTCTAATTCATTAACATCTAAATCGAGGACATTCTTCGAGTCACGATCGCCATTTTGTTTGGCAGTTAATGTTAAAGATTCGGGGTCGAGCAAAACGATAATATTTTCTGCCGTTCGTGCGACTCCTTTTTTCAAGGATAATTCTTTTTTGTCTTCTTCGTCTTCTTCATAAGCAAAATTTTTCGCAATTTCTGTTATCGTAAATTGTCGAACTTCACGAACTTTCTCAACAATAATTCCAATCCGCCGATTTTGCCAATGAATAACAATAATACTATCCGTTAAAGAATATTCAAGGGGATGATAGCCGAACCGTAAATAAAGATCTATAATTGGCAGAATTTCACCTCGTAAATTAATCAGCCCTACAATTTCGCGAGGTGCATCGAGAATGGGAGTCACTTCAGGTAGGAAGAAAATTTCTTCAACGGCTGATGTCTCAATACCATATACAGATTGACCCAAACTAAATGTTAAATAAGTTTGCATTTTTGTTATTTGTTGTTGGTTATTTGTTGTTGGTTGTTGGTTATTAGTTGTTGGTTATTAGTTTTTCCCTATTCCCTACTCTGTTCTTCAAGTTCTAAAGCAGTATAGTACATTTTATTAGCGCGATCGCGATCGCCTTCAAGCTCGTAGAGATAAGCAAGTTCGTAGTAAGCTGAGATCGAATGAGGTTCGAGGTAGACAATTTTTTTGTAGTGTTGCTTTTCTTCACTAAAATTACCACATTCTCGAGCAATTTGAGCAAGTAAATAATAAATTTTAACCGAAAAACCATCAATTTTCAAGGCATTCTGACAACAGATAATGGCTTGCTGATACC
>JBFRWJ010000124.1:0-8942 GCA_051439525.1 Spirulina sp.
TTGACACATAACTGCTCCACCAAGTGGCAAATTTTTGTGGAAGTGTTAGTCTGTTAATTGAGAGTATTTTCAAGTTCTCGATCGCGCGATTAACTCAGAAATAAATTCTCTTCCACTCGAGGTTCGATGGATTATGAAAAGACGCAATTTTTTACTTTACACCCTTTTATTTACAGTGGGTTGTACGACAGCAAATGTAACGTCTAACTCGGACGTTACATTGCCCGAAACCTTAACGTTTACTGTCACGGACGTACAAGGGTTAGAGGAGTTAGAAGAAGACTACGGTGCGTTTCGGAAGGCACTGGCTGAGGTTTTAGAAACTAATGTGGAATTCTTTCCAGTAGACGGTTACTTAGCAGCAGTGCCAGCGATGCTTGCGGGTAAAGTCGATCTGGTTTGGGCCGGTCCGTCCGAATACTTAGTGTTACAAGCCAGAGCGAAAGCCCAGCCCGTCGTCTCACTCAAACGGCCCACCTTTAAATCAGTCATTGCCACCCGTGCCGATCGCGGCATTCAATCCCTCGCCGATCTCAAAGGTAAAACCATTGATATGTATAAAGTTGGTGTCACCAGCAGCCATTTAAGCGGGGTGCGAATGCTCCTCAATGTAGGGCTCGATCCCGAATCGGATTACGAAATTGTCACATCACAGGGCTATTCTTTCCAAGGTTTAGATAAAGGAGATGTCGATGCCGTGTCTTGGGCAGAACATCGCTATTACAGCACCATGAAAGCCGAAAAGGTCTCGGCGAGGGACTACATCATTTTGGAAACCAGCCCGAGATTGCCGGGTGATATTTTTGTCGCCAGCAGCCAACTGGATGCGGCAGTTATTGAAGTGATGCGATCGCGGATTCTCGAGCATCAAGACCAACTCATGGCAGGGATTTTTCAAACCCCTACCCTAGCGAGGAAATTCAAAGAATCCTCCTTGATTTCTGTTGATACGGACGAGTATGAAGCCTTACGAGAAATCTATCGAGCGATAGGACAAGAAAGTTTGATTCAGTAGCAACTCGGCTTTGATTTTGATGGCTTGTAACATCGTTGTGTGGATTCTCCATTGCCAATGATTCTGAATAAATTCGGATCTCCTCTTCGTTCGATCGATAACTGGAAGATCTCCAAGAAAATTGGATCGGGTTATGCTGTTGCGATTAGTATTGCCATTTTTGGGAGTGCTATGGGCTCGGGCATGGGGGATTACTATCAGAGGCGGGCCGATCGAACATTAAAAGGAGCGGAAGTCCAGCAAGAATATTTAATTCGTTTAGAAAACGCCGTGCTGAACATTCGCTCTCATCCCCTACAATTACTCAGGGTCATCGAAGATGAAATCTGGTTTGATTATGAGATAAGGGAATTCTCGAGTAATATAGAAACGCTGCAAGAACTCCTAATCGAGCTGGATGAATTTATTGAGGCGAACCCAAACAATATATCAGTTCCTGCCCGTGAATTTCTCGCCTTAAAACAAGGGTATGCAGAGACAATCGAGGCCGAAAGGCTTGTGATGGAGTCTTTGTGGCAACGGGTCAACCCGCTAAAAATCAAGTCAAAAGATGTTTCCTCTTCGCGTTTGCACGCGATCGAAACGATCGCAAGCCCTCAATCCCATGAGATTCGCTTACAGTTTGAACGACTCTATGAAGATCTCTCCCGCATCAAACAGGCCGCTCAAAATCAGAAAGAGGCTGCCGCGATCGCTCAAGTCAATGCCCATCATCTCCGTTTGAGAATTATTATTGGGAGTTTTGCCGTAGCGGTGGTCATCGCTGCACTGTTAGCTTGGCGCACCAGTCGCACGATCGCTCGACCCTTAGAAGCAGTGACCGATATTGCCCGCGAAGTCACAAAAGCCTCAAATTTTGACCTGCGAGCGCCGATTACCACGCGAGATGAAGTGGGAATTTTAGCCGATTCCCTCAATCAACTCATTGCGTGGGTGGGGGAGTATACAAAACGCCTTGAAGAATCCCAAACGACCTTAGAGCAACGGGTTCGAGAACGCACTCGAGAACTCCAAGACACCCTCGAAAATCTGAAAAGCACCCAAATCCAACTGATCCAAACCGAGAAAATGTCCGGTTTGGGACAAATGGTGGCGGGGGTGGCTCATGAAATTAATAATCCAGTCAGTTTTATTCATGGCAACCTGACCCATCTGAGTAAGTCCGTTCAAGATTTATTTGACTTCATCGACGTGCTGCAACAATATATTCCCCCGGAAACGCCAGAAGTCGAAGAAATCATGGAAGAGATTGATTTTGAGTTTCTCCAGTCAGATTTGCCGAACCTGCTGCAATCCATGCGCATGGGGAGCGATCGCATCCAAGAAATTGTTTTATCCTTGCGCAATTTCTCTCGTTTGGATGAAGCAACAATGAAAGATGTCGATCTGCACGAGGGGATTGACACGACTTTGATTATTCTCAATAATCGTCTGAAACTCGGAGTTGAGGTCATTAAACGCTATGGGGATTTACCGCCAGTCTTTTGCTATCCGGCACAACTCAATCAAGTCTTTATGAACCTCATCGTCAATGCTTTGGATGCGATGGAAGAGGCGGAGACTCAAGGGAAGCAGATCGCTATCCTCACAGAACAAATATCCGGCGATCGCGTCAGCATTAAAATCCGCGACAATGGTCCCGGCATTCCCGATCGCCTCAAAGACAAACTCTTCGATCCTTTTTTCACCACCAAACCCATTGGGAAAGGCACGGGTTTGGGTTTGAGTATCTGCTACCAAATTATCGAGAAGCACAAGGGAACAATTAAGGTTGAGTCTCAACCGGGTGCGGGAACGGAATTTGCGATCGTTTTACCCATTGAGATGACTTCTCGAGCAGACGAACAATAACGAACTCGTGCGATCGATTCATTTTCTCAGTATTTTCTCTGAAAATAAAAAAGTTTTACAAAAACAATACAAAAAATCTTTTGATTTTACAGAATCTTTTAAAAAACGACAAGAACGGGGAATTATAATAACTAGAAAGAGTTCAAAAACTCTTGTTCAATTTGGAAGCCATGAACTTTACGGGTGTTGTCCGTTATGACATTATTAAAAGACATCAATACATTATTAAGTGAATCTTATGGCGAGAACGTCGCCATCAATATAGGCGAATCGAACCCTAAGAACTCTTGTTCTCGCCGCTCCTCGAATCCAGACAACTTAACGAAAGCCAAAGACGTGAAAGTCATTTCCTCAAATACCGTTCTCATCGATCTGGGAGAACCTAATATTTTTCCAGAACAAGGATTTTCGGTTTTTCAAGATGCGACCTATTTCAATGTCGATCCCGAGCGGATCTTCTTGATTCATTAACCTAGTCAAATCAATTCAACATTCAACATTTTCAGTAAGGATTCATCTCCTATCCAATCGAAGATTGGGATAGGAGATTTTCGGTATTTTTGCTAAAATTCTTGCGGGTGTATCTCAAATTGAGAGCTCGATAGCCGATGTTTGCAGGGGGAGAGCTAGAAATCTCAATTCAGGCGATCGCGCATCCCGATTTCCCCATCCCTCGAACCATCCTTGCCAATTTGCCGAAAAATCTCGAAATTGCGATCGGTCGCCGACGATATTCGGTAAACTAGGGCTTACGATAAAACAGTATCCATCTAATTCACTCACAGTTCCTTCAACCGTGGCGAGCAACTTACCCTTTAATCATATCGGGACATCTCTTCCCTCTAGCAGCGACTACTTAAGCCTTCCTCAAGAAACCACAGGGAGAAATAACATCGTGCCGAGCAATGCAGCAAAAATCAAAGTGATTGGCGTAGGCGGCGGCGGTTGCAATGCCGTCAAACGCATGATTGACAGTGGAATTAGCGGGATAGAGTTTTGGACGATTAACACCGATGCCCAAGCCCTCGAACTGACCCCCGCCGAAAATCGCCTGCAAATCGGTCAGAAATTGACCAGAGGACTCGGAGCAGGTGGAAACCCGGCGATCGGTCAAAAAGCTGCAGAGGAGTCTCGCGATGAAATTGCCAATGCCCTAGAAGGAACTGATCTCGTCTTTATCACCTCGGGGATGGGGGGCGGTACGGGTACTGGAGCCTCTCCCATTGTTGCCGAAACGGCGAAAGAATTGGGTTGCTTGACCGTTGGCATCGTCACCCGTCCCTTCACGTTTGAGGGTCGCCGCCGCATGACCCAAGCGGAGGAAGGGATTTCTGCCCTACAGGGGTGCGTGGACACCCTCATCGTCATCCCCAATAACAAACTTCTCTCGGTGATTTCGCCGGAAATTCCGGTTCAACAAGCCTTTGTTATTGCCGATGATATTCTGCGCCAAGGGGTACAGGGGATTTCTGATATTATTGTCATCCCCGGACTGGTGAACGTGGACTTTGCCGACGTGCGGGCGGTGATGGCGGATGCGGGCTCGGCATTGATGGGCATTGGTGAAGGAACGGGTAAATCTCGCGCCCGAGAAGCGGCTCAAATGGCGATTTCTTCTCCGCTTTTGGAATCTTCCATCGAAGGGGCAAAAGGAGTCGTCTTTAATATTACGGGGGGATCCGATCTCACGCTTCACGAGGTCAATACTGCCGCCGAAACCATTTACGAAGTCGTCGATCCCGATGCCAATATTATTTTCGGTGCCGTGATCGATGACACGATGGAAGGAGAAATTAAAATCACCGCGATCGCGACGGGATTTTCTGGGACGAGTGCGGGTTCTCCGTCTCTCTATTCTCCCGCAACCGCGAAAAAATCTACTCGCCCCGCTCCCCCCTCTAATGCCCCGCAACCCCGTCCCGCCCCGCCTTCTCCTCCCACTCCCAACTCCCCAGATTTGGGTGCGGGTTTAGATATCCCTGATTTTCTCCAACGCCGTCGTTTTCCTCGCAGATGACACTTAATCAGTCACCAGTCTTTTCAGTCACCAGTCACCAGTTGGGGAACGGGAATAGATGAATAATGTGAAAGTGGCACTGACGATCGCGGGTTCCGATAGTGGGGGTGGGGCGGGTATTCAAGCGGATTTGAGAACCTTTTCTTTTCATTGCGTTCACGGCACGAGCGCGATAACTTGTATTACGGCTCAAAATACCGTTGGCGTGCAGCGAGTGGATGCTCTCCCCCCCGAAGCCGTCTCCGCACAAATTGAGGCGGTTGTCAAGGATATCGGCATTGATGCTGCAAAAACGGGAATGCTGCTGAATGCCGAAATTATGGCAGTTGTTGCCGAAAGCGTCGCTAAATGGGAAATTGCGCCGTTAGTGGTGGATCCGGTGATGGTGTCCCGCACGGGAGCACGGTTGATTGACGATCGCGCCATTACCGCCTTGCGAGATTTGTTGATTCCTCAAGCAACTCTCCTCACCCCTAACCGCTACGAGGCACAAATTTTATCGGGTTTGGAGATTCACACCCTCGAGGCGATGAAAACGGCTGCCCAGAAAATTCACCAACTGGGAGCAAAAACCGTGTTGGTGAAAGGGGGAGGCATGAAGGGCGAGTTAAAGGGAGTCGATGTCTGGTTTGATGGGGAAAGTTGGGAAATCCTGCACACCGAAACCGTTGACACCCCCAATACCCACGGCACCGGCTGCACTTTGTCGGCGGCGATCGCGGCTAATTTAGCCAAGGGACAAGACCCTCTCGCTGCCGTCTGCAATGCCAAAGACTACGTGACCCGGGCTTTACAATACGCTCTGGAAATTGGCACGGGAACGGGGCCCGTCGGGCATTTCTTCCCTTTACTCACGCGGACAAATGTTGATCTGAAAATCAAAAATTAAGGTTTTGTCGCAATGACTTTAGTAATGAAAAGAATTGATTTATGATAAATATTTAGCAACTGTATTGGTAGCTTCGATCGCGCCCAACTCTGAAATAACTCGAAATTGTTGCCCTATTGGTGTTGTTGAGAATTGAGAATGTTTAAATATCAACAAGAAAAGCAGAAAAATCAAGAAAATGGGACACCCCCCGAAGGCAAGCCAAACTATCGCCCCGCAGTTCCCATTAGCGTCTATCGAGAGTTAGCGAAAGAACTACAGACAACTAAAAGCGAATTAGAAGCCGTAAAGCAACAAAATCATCAGTTGACGAATGAGAATCAACTGATGCGACAGGAGTTGGATAAAATCACCCAATGCGTACAAGCGTTTCAGCAGGTGAAGGGAAATCCTGACGAAGCCGATCGCTCGGTTGTGAGCCTCGAAAAACCGACAATTGCTGATTTTCCCCTACAAGAGCAACCCGTTTCTCCCCCCAATCCCAGCTCTCCTCCCCTCGAGCCGGCTTTTGAAGATCTCGATCGCGATGAGGAATATGCGATCGAGATTGAAGAACCTGCCAAACGCCCTCGTTTTAGCCTTCTCGATAGTTCTGGCGATATTAGCGGCTGGTTGTTGGCAATCGCGATCGCATTGATGGTTCTGACGGCGTTTGGAGCGGGTTTTCTGTTCGTGCGGCCTTGGTTGCTGAATAATAATAACAGTAACGGGTAATGGGAAACGCGATCGCTTAAGAGTTAATCAACAGTTAATTCGCAGTCGGTGCATGCCAAATTTAACACCCGATCGCCATGAGAGAATCACGAATGCGCTCCTTTCTTTGGAAGGTTTATCCTTGGGAGATGCTTTCGGACAGTGCTTTTTTTTGCCAGAAGAAACGGCATTATCGCGAATTCATTCTCGCCAACTTCCCGATCGCCCTTGGTATTATACAGATGATACGATAATGGCGATGGCTGTTGTCGAAACGATCGCTCGATTTGGCGCGATCGATGGCGATGCTTTCGCTCGCGCATTGGTTAAAAAATATCAACAAGAACCCAATCGAGGTTATGGCAGTACGGCTCGGAGAATTTTAAGAGAAATCGGCGAGGGAATATCTTGGCAAAAAGCTGCATCAAATGCCTTTGATGGGATGGGATCGATGGGGAATGGTGCAGCAATGCGATCGGCTCCCATCGGGGCTTATTTTTTTGATGATTATACCCGGGTTATTGAGGAAGCAAAAGCAGCATCGGAGGTGACTCACGCCCATCCTGATGCACAAGCGGGAGCCATTGCCGTAGCGGTTGCTGCTGCTTATTGTACGAGAAATAAAAATACCAATATTAACAGTTGGGAATTACTTCAAAGAGTCATCGAATTGACTCCAGACAGCGAGACAAAATCTAGAATTAAACAAGCCTTATCGATTACTTATCCAGCAAATATCGAGTTTGTTATTCGTTGTTTGGGAAATGGTACGCATCTCTGTTCGTTGGATACCGTTCCCATCGCGCTTTGGTTGGCTGCTCATAATTTACAGGACTTTTCAGAAGCACTTTGGCAAACCGTTAATGTTTTGGGCGATCGCGATACCATTTGTGCTATTGTTGGCAGTATTGTTTCGCTATCAACGGGTCGAAAAAAACTGCCTCAATCTTGGCTGGAATGTCGAGAAGCATTACTGATAGAGATTAAATGAGCAAAGTTGTCATAAAATTCGATCGTATCCACATTGTCTGGGTCGTGTAGGTGCGAATCGTTCCCTTCATTGCTTGAAATCGTTGCAAGGCGACATCTTTAATGCCTTCAGGAGAAAGGAGGGAGGTGGAGTCCCTGCCTCTTCTGCTTCAATGTAGATATCGATCGTTGATAATTGATAAATGGCTCACTGTTACGAATTCCCCCGTCCGGCAATTACGGTTGACTGCGTTGTTTTTGGCTTGGACGAACAACATATCCTGAAAGTCTTGCTCGTGCGGCGCAATTTACCACCGTTTAAGGGGCAATGGGCCTTGCCCGGGGGGTTCGTTCGCATGGAGGAAACCCTCGAAGAAGCCGCCCTACGGGAATTAGGAGAAGAAACGGGGGTGAGAAATATCTTTTTGGAACAGTTGTATACCTTTGGCGAGATCCACCGCGATCCCCGCGATCGCGTCATTACCGTAACCTATTACGCTTTGGTTAACCTCGGAGAATATCAGCTTGCCGCCGCAACGGATGTCGAGGAAGCGGCATGGTTTTCCATCGATCGCTTGCCTCCCCTCGCTTTCGATCACGAGACGATTTTTCAAACGGCGTTAAAACGTCTCAAGGGCAAATTGCGCTACGAACCCATCGGATTTGAACTCTTACCGAAAAAATTTCCTCTCTCCCAATTACAAAAACTCTATGAAATCGTTTTGGGACAAGAATTAGACAAGCGCAATTTTCGCAAGAAAATCCTGAAAATGGATTTGCTCATCGAACTCGATGAAAAACAAAAAGATGTCCCCCATCGTGCAGCGCGACTCTATCAGTTCGACGAGAAAAAATATCAGGCTCTCAAACAAAAAGGCTTTAATTTTGAATTGTAGAGTACCTTTACCTCCATGTGGATCGAAAAATGCCTTGTTTGCAGGTCGAGACGTTTTATGTTTTCCAGTCGCTACATTTACTCCGCTTAGCGATGGTAAAAGTTCTCCAAAATTAACAGAATAGGGATAGACATAAATTTAATTTGATGGGAAGAGTATATAACCAACATGTTGACCATCTTCATAAACCCACCCACGTTCGTTAAATGTATACATCCTCCCCCACAGAACCATTTTTCGTTCCTCCAGATTGGTTCCAGGTCTTGCATCTGTGGCATCTTCCCAAGGACAACCAGCAACTCCCTGATTGCGTCCTCTAACATGCAGAATTTCACCGTTGCCGTTGTGTTCGCTGTATTGAACTACATAGAAAGCACCACCTAAAAAATCTCCTACAAAAGAACCTGATTCTGCTGTTTTGCAGTCGCTTTCTCGGCGATTATCACCACGAAAAGCAACGAAAAATTCTTTCTCTGATTTTATTCTAAGTAGACATCCGAAATTAATTGCAGATGTAGTAAAATAAGAAAAAACAGACAAAGCAGTTATGGAAAAGTTAGCAAGAGAAACAAAAAAACTACTGTGGCGGATTTATCGAGAAAGTGAATCATA
>JBFRWJ010000125.1:0-6263 GCA_051439525.1 Spirulina sp.
CTTATGGGTTGTCGGAAAAAAATAATGAGAATTATGACCCTCTTCTCTCACGTTCGGAGAGCGCGATCGCTGCATCCCCTATAGGGAAGAAAATTGTCCGATCTGACCAAATTTTCAAGTTTTTATTAGAAAAAACCGTCGCGATCGCGCTCTCGCATCTGGTTATTCCCCTAAAAATCAGCTTTTTCAATTTGAGCGCGAATATCGTTCAGATCGATATAACAATCCGTTGCATTTCGTAGTTCTCGCGCAATCATTCCTTCCGTAGAAACAACTGTAATATGGGTATTCTTAGATCGCAATAATTCAATTGCGCGTTCAAAATCCCCATCTCCACTAAAGAGAACAACTTGATTGTATTGTTCGCAAGTGTTAAACATATCGACCACAATTTCGATATCTAAATTTGCTTTTTGGGAATAGCGTCCGGAACTATCGTCGTAATACTCTTTGAGAATCTTGTGACGGACGGTATAACCCAAACTAATTAAAGCATCGCGAAATCCGCGCTGATCTTGGGGATCTTTTAAACCCGTGTACCAAAACGCATTCACTAGAGTGACATTTGGCTGATTTTTAAAATATTCTAAAACCCGCCTCGGATCGAAAAACCACCCATTTTTTTGTTGGGCATAGAACATATTATTTCCATCTACAAAAATAGACAGACGATTTTGTGCATACAACATAAAAGTAATTAACCGAATAAAAATTCTAACGGATTTTCTGGTAATTCAATATGTTAGCAACTCTATTCGGGAAATTTTTACAATTTGTTAAAAACTGACTCCAATGGTTTCCTTCTTGACTTGCAGATCGGTACGAAACGTACTAGAAAATTGTCACAATATCCGACTTAAAATTTTAGACAAAAGGAATTGTTCCGAGAGAAATTTTCGGAAATTTTGTCTGATAAAGTCGATTTAGATAGAATTTCAATTGCAAATTTTTATGGTGGATTGCTTGAGGATAAGTTTTTAAAAAGAAACAGCAATCCCAAAGGAAAATTAAATTCATTTATGTTTGAATTTGGGTCTATTTTTAATAAATTGTTTCATCCCCATCTAATGTTTAGCTGTTTAGCATTTAAAATTAGATATTTAAGTTGGTAACATTCAAAAGTAAGATAAGTAAGAATTACCAATTTTTGAAGTAATCCCATCCTCTTTACCTCACAATTTTAATGTTTGTCACCAAAATATGAGTTAGAGAAGAATCAGGATTGACTTGACATCATAAGGAGGCACATCTTATTGATAGCTTCCGCATATTATATTGTACACGAGATGAGATCTATTGATAATCATTCGGCGATAATTGTTCGGGGTTCGTCGATTTGATAGGAACACCAGTCGCTCCAGCCTCCCACATAGAGTTTAGCCGAGTGAATGCCCATCATTTCCAAGGAGAGGAGATTGACACAAGCCGTCACCCCAGATCCGCAATAAAGGATAAGTTCGTCTGCGGGGGGAAGACTGGCCCAACGTTGTTCTTGTTCGTTTTGGTGACGCAGGTGTCCTTCAGCCGTACAGACATTTTGCCAAGGAAGATTAACGGCACCGGGAATATGTCCGGCGATGGGATCGATGGGTTCGCGTTTGCCGAGATAGCGATCGCGATCGCGCGAGTCAATTAAAAGGGTTTGCGGTAAATCTTTGCGAACCTTAACGGTTTCGAGATCCACAATCCGATCCCTGCGAATTTGCGGCGAGAAATTCCCCGATTTTGTGGGGGGGATCCCGTCGGTGACGGGATAATTTTGCGATCGCCACCCCTGCCAACCCCCATCTAAAATGACAGCGCGATCGTGTCCTAAATAGCCTAAAAACCAGCGCAATCGTGCCGCAAAAGCCATTTTAGAATCATCATAAGCCACCACCGTAGTTTGGCCGAAATCGATGCCCATGGCTTCTAATTGGGTGGCAAAGGTGACGGGATCGGGCAGGGGGTGTCGTCCCCCATGCTTGCCGACGGGGGCAGATAAATCGCGATCTAAATTTAAGTAGTATGCCCCCGGAATATGAGCCTCTCGGTATTCTCGTTCTCCTCGGGCGGGATCCGCAAGGGCAAAACGACAATCCACGATCGCCACCTGCGGATCTCCAAGGCGATCGGCCAACTCTTGCGGGGAAATGACTAACATTTCGACTTTCGACTCTTAACTCTCGGTTTTCAATTATCAACTATCAACGATCGACTATCAACAATCGACGACCAACTATCCCCTCTCTCCTTCTTCCTCTTCTTGTCGGCGATGCTTAACCATGAGCAAACAATTCCGCCCGTCATCGGTGCGGGTGGAGGCAACAAAATCCATGCCCTGATAAATAATAATCAAGCCCCGACCGCCCCCCGACAGGCGATCGGCCTCGTTCAACGCCTCCAAAGCGGCTTGGAGATTGGCCTCAAAATCGAACGGAGGGCCAAAATCCCATATCCGTAACTCTAATTGATGGGGAGCGAGGGTCACTTCCAAATCGATCGGCGCATCCCGAGACAGTCCCTGATGAGCGTGGCGCACGACATTAGTAAAGGCTTCGATTAAGGCGAGTTTGCATTTGATCCGGTCAATTTCTGCGGGGGCAGAAGTACAACTGCTGTCAAACCACCTTTGAACTTGATGGGATTGCTTTAAATCCGTGGAAACTCGGAGAGAAAATTTTTGTTCGTCCAACGGCTTATCGTCCTCTGCGATCGCACTCAACACCCTTGACAATCGGTATAAACGGTTAGAATTTTAACAAAATTTTGGGAATTTGTTCGCTCTCTATTGCCAACCGAAAACGAAAAGAAGAGCATGACCACACAAATTTTAACGTCTGGAGCGTCAATTCTCCAATACTGTAGAATTTGTTTATAGGCTAGCCTGCCGTTAGGATCGAATCATCAAAGTTGTTCTGTTAGCTTATACGACCCGAACGATCGCACCCGCTATGGCTCGAATTTTAATCGTTGACGATGACCCTGCGATTCAACTGTTGCTCAAGCGTACTTTGACTAACCGAGGTTATGAGGTGTCAGTCGCGAGCGATGGTGTAGAAGGATTGGCAATGGCCAAGGAACTGGCCCCCGCATTGATGATTTGCGATTGGGTGATGCCGCGCATGAATGGTATTGAAGTTTGTTCTCATATCAAAGCGATCCCGGAGCTGTCCACGACGTTTTTTATTTTGCTCACCTCCAAAGGTTCCGTCGAGGATCGCGTTGAGGGTCTCGATGCTGGAGCCGATGATTTTTTATGCAAGCCCATCGAAATGTTTGAGTTACAAGCCCGAGTGCGATCGGGATTGCGACTGCACCAGCTCAGCAGCGATTTACAACAGCAAAAACAAATCCTCGAAAGAGAATTGGCTGAAGCGGCTGAGTATGTTTGTTCGATTTTACCCGAACCCCTACAGGAATCGGATATTGCCATTGACGTGCGTTTTATTCCGTCGAGTCAACTCGGGGGCGATTGTTTTGATTTTTGTTGGCTGGACGAGGAACATCTGGTCATGTACTTGCTCGACGTGTCCGGCCATGGTTTGCGCGCAGCCTTGCCTTCGGTTTCGGTGATTAATTTATTGCGATCGAAAAGACTGCTACAAGTGAATTATCGCAAGCCGAGCGATGTCCTGCGGGGTTTAAATGAAACGTTTCAGATGACCCAGCGAAACGATAAATATTTTACAATTTGGTATGGCGTATACAATAAAACAACACGTCAATTGGTTTATGCCAGTGCCGGCCATCCTCCCGCGATTTTGTTAGTTCCCGAGGGGAATGGAAAGGGGGAAATCCGAGTTGAATCTTTAAAGACACCCGGTTTTCCGATTGGGATGTTTCCCGATGTCGATTACGATCAAGATACTTGGGAAATTGCGGCGAATGCGAGTTTGTATCTTTTTAGCGATGGAATTTACGAACTCGATCTTCCCAATGGAGGGATGTGGGGTTTAGATGAGTTTATTGAGGAATTGAAACAGTATCGCGAAAAGGGCGATCTCCATTTGGATCGCATTATCGATCGCGTGAAGGAGATCGGGATTAGCGATCGCTTTGATGACGATCTCTCTCTGGTTGAAGTTCAATTTGATTGAGGTGTGCGACTCTGGCTCTGGCGAATGGCAACGAAAAATACTAAAGTTGGGAAATTCCAAGGCTAAAATTGATGAGAGGTATTGGAAACTTTACGGGCAATATTGAGATCGGTAAGATCTAATGCCTTCAACCTTCTATTTTGCGATCGCGATAGGTAAAAGAATGACCAAAATCGTTCCTGCTCCCCGGCCTCAAAATCTTCAATCTCCCTTCACTGGCACTCGCTCCTTCTCCTTTGGGTTTCTCAGAAAATGCACGAAACTCAACTCCTTCTGTTGCGCGATCGCGATTTGGGGATTGCACGCCCTTCCCGGCATGGCTGCCGAACGTTTAGTTCTCCGTTTTGGCCCTCTGGATAAAACCATCGAAATAGAAGAGCTCGATCGCTTTGTCAAAACGGGAAAAATTTCGCCATCCCTACAATTCTTATCCCCCCTCCTCACCTCCGAATTGCGCGATGTTTTAGCCAGTCGCTTGGATATCGATCCCGAGATCGTTGATTCGTTTCTCGACGAACTCCTTAACTCCCCCGATGGTCAATGGCTCGTGGAAGAACTGCAAAAAGCCCTTCCCGAAAGCAGTGCTGCGAAATTAAGAGCCGCCTTATATTTAACCCTCAGACAAGCCAAACACTTAAGCGTCATGGGTTTTTTACGGGCCTATCCCCAAGAAAACCTGACCCTCGATGCCAGTGCGGCTGTCGGCATTGCCTTACAACTCAATGCTTCTAACTTGCAAAGTCAAGCCTTAAGTCCCATTGTCAAGCGAGAACTGGCGATCGCCCCCGAGGAGGTTGCCGCTTTCGTCCCCAGTTTTGACCCCAGTCAACCCACCCCAGAACGAGTTCGCCAGCGATCGCTCATTCTCCACGATCGCGATCGCCAGCGTCGCATTCCCGTGGATTTGTACTATTCCAAGCGATCGCGCGGGCCCGTGGTCATTCTCTCCCACGGTTTTGCCGCCGATCGCCGCTTTCTGGCCTATTTGGCGCGCCATTTAGCATCTCACGGGTTGAGTACCGTTGCTTTGGAGCATCCGGGGAGCAGTATTGAAGCCCTCGCCCGAATCACCCTCGACTTTAACCCAACGGATGTTCTCCCCCCTGAAGAGTTTCTCGATCGCCCCAAGGACGTGAGTTTTGTTTTAAACGAATTGGAACGCTTGGGGCGAAATTGGAGCTATTTGGGCAATAAGTTTAATACGCGACAAGTGATCGCGATCGGTCATTCTCTGGGGGGATATACGGCATTAGCCCTCGCTGGAGGAGAGTTGGATTTGCGAGAACTGCGCTCTTTTTGTCAGCGTCGCACGCCATTAGGTCGCTCTCCGGCCGATTGGTTGCAATGTTCGGCGGCACGGTTGCCTTATAGTAAAATCGAGTTGCGCGACGATCGCGTGGTCGGGGCCATCGCCTTGAATCCCGTTGTGGGCAAACTCTTTGGGGAGACGGGTTTAGGGCAAGTGCAAACCCCAACTTTAATTGTGAGCAGTTCTCAAGATCGCGTCACCCCATCTTTAGATCATCAACTGCGTCCTTTTAACCTCTTGCCCGGGGACAAATATTTTGTAGCGGCGATCGGGGCGACTCACATGAGCGTTACGGATTCGGGCAATTTCGAGAGTATTGTCGCTCAAAACCGCGTCGGACAAGAATTAATGGGAACGGAAGCCGAACCGGTTCGCCAGTTAGTTCGGGGTTTGAGTTTGGCTTGGATCAATCAGTTTAGCGATCGCGCGATTATTTACCGTCCTTTTCTCTCTCCCGCTTACGTTCAATCTCTCTCAACACCAGAAGTGTCCCTACGCTTGACCCGCAAGTTTCCCGCGACCCTCAATCTCTGGATGGAGGTGGTGGAGAAAAGCAATCAATCCCTCGTGTACCAAGAGCAAACGGAAGAGCGATCGGCTTTCCGTTTTTTTAAGGACGGATTGACCCAAATGAAACGGGCTTTCCGTCCTCCTCAATACTGTACGGCACAACTCAAACGGATTTTTACCAAGGTTTTGAGTAATGAAGCGTAATCAATGAACAATTATCAATGAACAATGAACAATGAACAATGAACAATGAACAATGAACAATTATCAATGAACAATGAACAATTATCAATGAACAATTATCAATGAACAATGAACAATTATCAATGAACAATTATCAATGAACAATTATCAATGAACAATTA
>JBFRWJ010000126.1:0-29146 GCA_051439525.1 Spirulina sp.
AAAGTTCGCAATTTGTCCCGCGTCGATGCCAAACTGCTCAAAACTGTGAAATAAGTTCCGTCCGTCCCCCGACAACTCGCCGCCGTCGATATCGATACGGTTTCCCTCAACGATCGCAGAAGTCGCACTGCCATTTTCCGGCACGATCGCCTGTGCGAATACGGAATTGCCCAAACTCAATCCTGCGATCGCGACCAGGAGCGGTAAAATTCGCGATCGATCTCCATGCTTGACTCTATTCATGGCAATCTCTCCTAGGAGAAACTACGGAGAGTTTTTCTACCATTAATGTAATTGTCGAGTCGATCGGCTGTCAAGCGCCCTGTAAAGTTTCGTAACGTTTGTGAAAAGAGCGATCGCGTTAGCTGAATGGGGAACGATGCGGGGGTCAATCTTGCGATCGGGCTTCGTTGTTGCTTTCTCCTTCTCCTGCTTCAGAATTGCTTGCTTCTGCCTCAGTTTTCGCCAACCACCTTGTTAAATCCTCCATATTGGCAAACTCTAGCATTTCCAACCCCAAGACTTCCAAATGGGCAATACTTAACGCGGAGATTTGTTCCTCGATCTTAGGGTCTAATTGACCAAACCGCCAAGCAAGTTGACCGACGATCAATTGTTTTAATTTTAACCTTCCCTGTTCGAGACCTTGTTCGATGCCTTCTTCCATCCAACTGGTTACGATTTGCATGACTTCCTCCTTATTGTCTGGTTTAATTTTAGCGATTTCGTCAACGAATATTTGATTTTCGATCGCATTTAATTTCAAATAAGTATCCACAAACCCCGAAATTAATTGCATTCGTGCCGGATCGAGGCGCAATGTGGCCAACAATCGCAAGCACTCAACTTTAACCTTGGGTCTATCTTCGGGAGCAATATTCATTTTTGCCATTAATGCCGATGCGACGGGGTTGCGTCTTTCTAGGAAATCTCGCCAATTGAGGCGATTGAGTTGAATAACTTGGTAGTTAAACTGCAACACCTTCTTATCGGGAAAAATCACCTGATAACAATTCGGTGCCGCTTTTTTCGGCTTATCATAGGAAAAAATGACAATGGGATAAATCGGCAGATCGAACTTTTCGTGCAATCGGGAAAAATAGCGAAACATTCGCTTATTGAATGCGGTTTCGAGAGAGGCTTGATTCTCGACGTGAATCAGAAAGTAAGAGGTTTGACCGGAAAAACGAACCCGAGCGATTAAATCGGCTTCGTGACGCTCTCCCGATGTCACATCGGTAAACACTAGGACTTACGCACCTTGCCCCCTAAATCCCCCAATTTTGGGGGACTTCCGGTCTGGTTCCCCCCAGATTTGGGGGGCTAGGGGGGCGAAATCTCGTGACACTGCGTAATTCCTGAACACCTCCTTATCCAAAAAGATAATAGATTTGGGATCGAGGGATTCTCGAAGTTTGGGAAAAAATAACTCTACGAACTCCACAAAAAAGACGGTAAGCAGTTCTTTAAAAAGGCGATCGTGGTCGGTAAATTCTGGATCTTTCATTCTCTAGTAATTTTGTTTCAACCATATTACTAGAAATTTCGATATAGTGCAAATGTTTACCCGTTGCGATCGCTTCCCCCTTCCCCAACTGGTGACCCTTCGGGGCAGTGCTTCTTAAAGCCGGACTCAGGTTCCGGCTTAAGCACTGCCTGGTGATTGGTGACTGAACTACCCCAAACCTAATTCTCTTTTAAGTAAATTAATCGATTTTTCTCCGATATAATTTTCGCTGCAAATCAAATCGGGATGGCGAATGAGATCCTCTCGGGCATCGAGGATAGCTTGTTTGGTGGCAGCATAACTGGCGCGATCGCAGATAATCGTGTGAGCGCTGCGAATGAGGGCATTGAGGCGATAAGTATCGTCCACTCTTGCGGTCATCACTAAAAGATCGCCTCCTCGCAAGCTGTGAACTAGAATTTGCGCGATCCCTAAAATGCCATCACTTAAACTTACCAAGCCCAAGCAGCTATTTTGACGGAGATCCTTGACTTTGGCCAACTCCCGCTCGTAATCGTAGATATCTACGGGAATAACCCGCACGGATTTGGGGGCAGCGATCGCTTCGGCTTCTTTAATAAAATAGCGACTGGTGACGACAGTACCCGAGTGAGTTTGCTCGAGTAGGCTTGCCAATTCTTCGAGGGCAACTAATTGAATGGGAATTTTTAACGCCCCTTCCAATTCCTTGACCATCAATTCCCCTGCCCCCAAATCGCGCTGGGGCACCGTGACCAATACTATTGCACTGCATCGCAAGCGCCAATCAATTTCTGCCAGAAATAATTCCCGGGCTTGGGAAAGAGTAAATCCTTGGATCAAGAGTTCGTCAATGCTCTCCCGGACAATTCGATCCACCTCGGGATGTTGTTTGAGAATGGGGGAGCCGAGTTTCGTTCCCCCCTCGTGACCCTGTGCTTTGACGTAGATGCCAGATCCGGCTTGGGATTCCACCAATCCGGTTTCTTCGAGTTGGCGATAGACCTTACTGACCGTATTGCGATGCAGTCCCGTAATTTGCGCCAGTTGGCGGGTACTGGGGAGACGATGCCCGGGAGGATATTGACGAGAAGCGATCGCGAACTGAATTTGGTCGAATAGTTGTTTCGAGGCAGGAATGTCGCTATCGGTTTGAATGTTAAATTGCAACGGGTTAGCCATAGCTGAGAATTCGGCAAAATGAGCGCGTTTCTCTAGTGTAAATTGTTCTCAGACGGTTTAGGGGAACATTACAAACCATGACGAGTACAAATATTCGCACCGAATGGGTAAAAGTGCAAAATGGCGATTTGCAGATCGATGCCTACCTCGCGCAACCCGATGCCCCGGGAACTTATCCCGGTATTATCGTCATTCAAGAGATTTTTGGGGTTAACGAACACATTCGGGATATTACCGAAAGAATTGCCAAAGAAGGCTATGTCGCGATCGCACCAGCTATTTATCAGCGTTTGGCTCCGGGGTTTGAGGTGGGTTACAGTCCCGAAGACGTACAATTGGGACGGGAATATAAGGTACAAACCCAAGCCGAGGAACTCCTCGGGGATATGCAAAGCGCGATCGACTATCTGAAAACGCTCCCCAACGTCAAAGCTGGAGGAATGGGGAGTATTGGCTTTTGTTTTGGGGGTCACGTTGTTTATCTGGGGGCAATTCTCGAGGAGATCAAAGCCACGGCTTCATTCTACGGCGCGGGAGTCGCCACCCTGACCCCGGGAGGAGGAGAACCCACCCTAACCCGCACCAAAGAGATTAAAGGCACCGTATACGCCTTTTTTGGTAAAGAAGATCCCCTCATTTCCCTTCTAGAAGTCGAAGCGATCGCCGCCGAATTGAAAAAATGTAATGTTCTCCATCAAATTTTTTGCTATGACAGAGTAAAGCATGGCTTTTTTTGCGATCGCCGTTCGGACTACGATGAATCTTCTGCTCGAGATGCCTGGCAAAAAGTGTTACAGTTGTTTAGCTCTACACTCTAGTTTTCCGAGGAAGCGGTTAACGTAAATAAAGAGTGCTTTCGTTTTCAAAGGCATGGGGACAAGTTGAATTTTTAACGGCCCTGTCCTTGAAAACGCTTAATTTCACCGTACAGACTGTTATGAGTTCCAAACCGACCAATTCTAATCCCGCCAATGCGTCCTTTTCCCTCGACGACTTTGCCAAAGCCCTCGAAGGAGAAACATTCAGTTTCCAACGGGGGGATGTAGTACAGGGCAAAGTGATCGAGCATACTTCCGATGGGGTTTATGTTGATATTGGTGGGAAGTCTTCTGGATTCGTTCCCATTGATGAGGCGGCTTTGGAATCCACTGGCGATCTCGCGAAAATTTTGCCAGTCAATGAAGAGTTAGAATTTTTAATCGTTCGCGGACAAGATGCGGAAGGACAAGTTTTGCTGTCTCGCCGCCAATTGGCGATCAAGCAGTCTTGGGACGAGATGTTGGAGGTGAAAGAAAATGGCGCCTCGGTACAGATGCGCGTCACCGGAGTCAATCGAGGAGGCGTGACCGGACAAGTGAAGGGGTTGCGCTCTTTTATTCCCCGATCGCATTTAATGGAAAAGGAGAATTTAGAGGCTTTGGTGGGACAGTCTTTGACGGTGACGTGTTTGGAAGTCGATCCCGAACGGCGGAAATTAGTACTGTCACAACGCGATGCGGCGCGATCGGAAGCGATTAAAAGTGTGGAACCGGGAACTCTCGCGGAAGGCAAAGTGGTCAGCCTGCAACCCTATGGGGTCTTTGTTGATATTGGCGGACTGACGGGATTGCTGCATATCAAACAAGTGAGTGACAGTCCCATTCATTCTCTCAATACCGTGTTTAAAATCGGTCAAGAACTCAAGGTCATTGTTGCCGATATCGACGAGGATAAAAATCGCCTTTCTTTCTCCACCAAGATGTTAGAAAATTATCCCGGGGAGATTTTAGAGAAAATGGATGCGGTGATGGCGGACGCGGAAGAACGCCTCGAAGCCGCAAAACGCAAGCAAGCAGAGAAAGAAAAAGAGAAAAAGCAATCTATCGTGCAACCTCCCCCTCCAGAGGCGATCGTGCAACCTCCCCCTCCCGGGGCGATCGCATCTCCTCCCAAAGTCTCCGAAATGGAAACCCTAGGGAAAAAGCACGAAGAAGTCCCTACGGAACAACCCCCGCAACCCCCTCCGCCGGAAGCGATCGCATCTCCTCCCCAACCCCCGAAAAAACCGAATCCCGATCCCCTCATTCAACCGCCACCTCCCGGGGCGATCGCATCTCCTTCCCCAACCAGTTCAGACGAAGAATGAACAGTAGAATGAGTAGTAGGATGGGTTACGCTATCGCTAACCCATCAAAAATAAAATCAATAAAAATGGTAGGTGACGGCGGAGAGAAAATTTTTACATTTTCTCAATTCTCCCCGTCCAAACCCGGCTAACTTGCTAACTAATCGCGCGATCGTCGCGCTTATACTGCATATAAGCTGCAAAAAATAGACCTAAAAGCGTAACCGCAATCAAGCCGAGAACGATTCCTAAAAGTAAATGTTCGACCATGTTTAACTCCCTTGCAATGATTCTTTCTTTATCCTATAGTTTACCAAAATATAGTCAAATATTAATAAGACATGGATTCCATTTCAGAAATCCCTTTCATTTTGGTTTTGAGAGATTCATTCTCCTTGGGTGAACTACGCACCTCCCTATCCCATAGCCAACAAGGGCATTTGGGAATGCTTTTCTTACTTGGTTGGATAAGCTGAGGAAACCTCAGCATCCCCCAAGCGCTTCTTCAAATGATGAGGATTTTTTTCGGGTCTGCCATTAATCAACAAAGAGACAAAGCCCGGTTGATAAGAAGTTACAGCCCTGAAAATATCTACACCTCAATCAATCCATGCCGTTAGATCGCTGACTCCTGCTTTTTTGGCCGAGTTGGATAGGCACGACTATCGGATTTTACCACACCATGAATGACTGTGTCTGACTATAATTTGTAATTAAACTTTACAATACCAAAGACTCCTCATTTTTTCCAACCTTGCTAGCGGATTTTCTGAAGGAGAATTGCTAGAAATTCCCCGATCGCGATCGCGAAATCCCCTAAATTTTTCTCTCCTGTCTCGGAAAAAGAGCGGGTAAAACAAGACACTTTCGGAAATCTGAGCTAGGATATGTGAAGAAGTGGAAAAATAATAGGATTGTGCGACTATGGTTATAGAATCAGTAGCAGCAGGTACGATCGCAGGGATCGTCGCGGCGATCGCAGATCTCGCCAAGGACACCCTCCTCCCCATTGCGACGGAAATCGTGCAGGAACGGGGCAAAAAGTTATTTGGCGTTTTTGGGCAAAATCTTAATGAAGGGACGCGACAGCTTTTATTTGATGCCTCTCAACGCTATGTTGAGAAGTATGCCCAACGTCACGGTATTCTCAAAGTTTTAGGAATGTCAGAACCCGTATCTTTGGACTCGGTTTATACCAATGTGCGCTTGTTAGATGAATATGGAATTCATCGTTTTGAGTCGATGGAAAATCTCGAACAGGCATTTCGAGAGAATAATAAGAGAGGTTTTCAGTCGAAGAAATGCGAGAAGCGAGTTGGAGTTAAAGTTGCGAACGAACAGCAATATTTAATGGTTTTGGGTGCGCCGGGATCGGGAAAATCAACGTTTCTGCGCAAGATGGGTTTAGAAGCACTGAAAGGAAAAAAAGGAGGATTAAAAAAGCATCACTGTATTCCTGTATTTTTGGAGTTGAAACGATTTAATAAAGCTGACATCGATATCAAAAAATTGATTGTCGATGAGTTTGAAACTTGTGGTTTTCCCAAGGCAAATAGCTTTACTGAAAAAGCCTTAAACAAAGGAAAATTGTTGATTCTTTTCGATGGTTTGGATGAAGTACCGAGTGCCGTCGTTAATGAGATTATTGAGAAGATTCACGATTTTGTCGATCGCTACGATAAGAATCGCTTTATTTCCAGTTGTCGCACGGCGGCTTATCAGTCTCGTTTCCGTCGTTTTACGGATTTAGAGATGGCGGATTTTGATGACGAACAGATTGAAAATTTTATCAAGAATTGGTTCAGTTCAGAAAGCGATCGGCGAGAAAAAACCGCAGAAAATTGTTGGGAATTATTACAAAATGAGAAACACAAAGGCGCAAAAGAACTCGCACAAACGCCCTTATTGTTAACTTTTCTCTGTTTGGTTTACGATAAATCGCAGAATTTTCCCGATAATCGTAGTGTATTATATCGCGATGCTTTGAAGATTTTGTTAAAAGAATGGGCGGCAGAAAAACGCATCAATCGAGAGAAAATTTATGAAGGTTTGAATCCCGAACTTGAAGAAATGTTATTGGCAGAAATTGCTTATACTAATTTTGTTGAAGATCGCTTATTTTTCGAGCAACGTTCTCTCACGGATAAGATTAAAATATTTTTGGCCAACAATTTGAATGCCCCCAAACATTTAGACGGAGAATCGATTTTAACAGCGATCTCCGTACAACAAGGGATTTTAATCGAACGAATCGAGAAGATTTATTCTTTCTCTCATTTGACATTACAGGAATATTTAACCGCACAATATATTACTGATGAAGATAAAATCGATGAGTTAGTGGAAAATCATCTTTTGGATCGCACTTGGAAGGAAGTTTTTTCACTAGTTGCGGGTTTAATCAGAGGTAGCACGAGAACAGATCGACTGTTAAATAAAATTCAGGAGGAAATCAACAAGTTATTAGAAAAAACAATATACAAAGAGCGATTAATTCCCATTTTACTCTGGGCAGAACGAGAAACTAAAGATTCTGGCGGGACTCTTTCTCCAGTTGCTAAAAGGGCTGTTGCCAACGCTTACGCCAAAGCCAACATCAACGCCTACGCTTACGCCTACACCAAAGCCAATACCGATGCCTATGCTAACGCCTACGCCTACGCCTATGCTAACGCCTACGCCTACGCCAAAGCCAAAACTAACGCCAACGCTTACACCAAAGCCAACGCCTACGCCAAAGCCTACACCTATGCCTACACCAAAGCTAATGCCTACGTCAAAGCTAACGCCTACGCCAAAGCCAACGCCTACGCCTTAGAACGATGGATTGATGCTGTCGAGGATATGAAAAGATTACCGCCTGTTTTTACCCATTTAGATATTCCCACATTTCTCGGCAAATTGAAAGCCTTACAGAAACAAATTCCGGACAAAGAGGAAAAGAAAGAAGTTCATCGTGCCTTTGCTCACAAGATGCTCGATACAATTTTAGCGGCATTTAACCTCAAATTTGAGTTAATTGATTGGAGGGAAGAAGAAGCCAAAGAAATTGATAATTATCACTACGCCACGCGAATTTTAATTGAATGCAAAGAAGCCGCCGCCCGCGTTTCTCCCAAGACTTGGGCTAAAATTGAAGAGGGAATGTTTCGCGTCCCCGATCGCCTGTTATAATTGAATTCAACAGAACAATGAGGAGCAAAAGAAAAATGTTAGCTTATGAAGTCATGGGTACTATTGATGAAAAGGGAGAATTATCATTAGACGAACCCTTAGAAATCAATACACCTTGTCGCGTTAAAGTTCTTGTTCTCTTATCAGATAACCCCAATGACGAGCCCGATGACGATTCCGATATCGAGCCCGATGATACACCTGTTGAGGAAATTGAAGCCAGTTTGAGGAGAGCATTACAGGAAGTGAAAGAAGGCAAAACAAGACCAATTTCTGAGTTATGGGAGAGAATTTATGGTTGAGGATTCTCCAGAGATTTCGGTTCGGTTTTCAGTTGAATTTGAGAAAAAACTGAAGCGGTTATCTAAAAAATATCGCAATATTTATGCTGATATAGAACCCATTATCATTCTCTTACAAGCAGGGAATCAAATTGGAGATCGCGTGCAGGGATTTGGAGAAGAGTATTCTGTTTACAAAGTGCGGGTCAAAAACAGCAACCTTGAAAAAGGGAAAAGTGCAGGATATAGAGTCATTTATTTACTTCAATCAGAAACCAGCACTATCTTGCTAACAATCTACAGTAAATCCGAACAAGAAGATATTACAATTGAGAGAATTAAGAAAATTTTAGCAGATTTTGACTAACGAAAAAAAGACAGACATTCATGGGGACGGGCAACGCGATCGCCATGGGGAGATAAAATCGCAATAAAACTTAACAAGGCAAGCGATCGCGCAATTGGACTATCCCAGACGCAGAAGAGACGGTGTGAGGCATTGTCCAAGCCCATCGCACTTGTTAAAATAATGAGTCAAGGATAATTTACGCAAAAAAGTTTGCAGAATTTAGCATAGTCATTTTCGAGCTCCCTTTGACACGATTGCAGTAAACAGACAAGAACCGTACACGAATTTCTGATCTATCTTGAGGATTAACGCTATCATGAATCGCCTTTTAACCGGCCTTGGAGCAACCGTCGCCGCAGTGATTACGAATGCTTTGCTTGCCTCCTCTTCTTTCGCTTTTACCTTCGTCAATACAGAATTAGTTCTCTCGGTAGACGTATCGGGAAGCGTGGACGACGCTGAGTTTAATTTACAGCGTCAAGGATATGCGAATGCCTTTCGCGATGACGAACTGATTGACATTATTGAAGAGATGGAGCATGGGATCGCTGTCACCATGCAATATTGGTCGAGTCAGACCGCCTCTGCGATCGGCTGGCATCATATCACCAATGCGAATAGTGCCTATGCCTTTGCCGATGCGATCGAAGCAGCCGATCGCCCTTTTGACGGTGCAACCAATATTGCGGCTGCCATTAATTCAGCGAGCAATTTGCTCTTAACCAACACCTATCAAGGCGATCGCCTCGTCATTGACGTATCGGGAGACGGTCGCCAAAATACAACTTTAGCAGGAACTCATTATTGCTCACCTTATCTTTATAACAGAGTTACATACAATAACGACCTCGATCCAGTCTGCTATAACTTGGTCGCATCAGCGCGAGATACGGCAATTTCCCAAGGCATTACCATTAACGGTTTGCCGATTTTAACCGATGTTGCCACTCTCGACACCTACTATCAGAATTATGCGATCGGCGGTGAAGATGCGTTCCTGCAAGTTGCGGCGACCTTTAGTGATTTTGAGACAGCAGTCAAGGATAAAATCAAGCGGGAAATTCAGAACACAACTCTGGAATCTGTTCCAGAACCCACCATGACGTTAGGATTAATTTTACTCGGACTGGGTGGCGGCATATCGGCGCTGAAGAAACGCGATCGCGCTTAGCAAAGCAGAGAGGGGAAAAAGAGTCAGTTCATTCTTCATCCTTCCTCTTGGCAAAAATTCATGCCAATTGCCCATTAAAATATTAGGAGTCCTAAAGATTCGGGGTGCATCGATTTCTATTCACGAAACGGCTTCAGATGCCAATCGTGCAGATAAATTCCGGCGATCGCTCTCCCCAAAACTCCCGATCGCAGAAAATATTCCTCGAACCGAGATCGTCAGTGCACGATTGGAGCGCTCTATCGGTACAATAACCCTAGCCAACAGCAAATGACTTGCTCTCCTGTAGGGGGTAAACTCAATGAAGATTGCCCAAACCCTCGTTCGCTGAGTAAAAACGACTGAAGTATGAAAAACCGCCAGCGCCTAGGACTACTGATTCTCACCATGACAACCTTCTCCATCGTTGTCGCGGGAATCGGTATTGCATATCTCTATCAGACTGCACTACAACAAGAAAAAGGGCGATTGGCGGAGGAGGCAAAACGCCAAGCTCGTTTCCTCGAAAATCTCAGAAGTGGCGGGGAAAATGAAGAAGTCCTCGTCAAAACCCTGACAGAAAGCCTCCAAACCGTTCCGGAATCCACCCGCACGGGAGAAATCCTGCTCGCCAAACGGGACGAACAGCGCATTGTCTTTTTACTCAGCCAGCGCCAGGGGGAAACCGTTACCCCCACCCCCATCCCCTTAGTGGAACAAGATCGAGGGGAACACAGTCGCAGAGCCGTCCTCGGAGAGTCGGGAACTGCCACTGGTAAAGACTATCGCCAAATCGCCACCATCGCCGCTTACGAACCCGTTGCCGATAGCAATTTAGGGGTGGTGGTCAAAATCGATCTCGATGAATTTCGCGCCCCCTTCCTGCAAGTCGCCTTAGTCGGCATCGTTGCCGCGATCGTCGCCAGTGCCATCGGCGCGATCGTCTATCTGCGCTTGAGTCGCTCGCTCTTGCGGGACTTGGAAGAAAGCGAGCGCAGAAACCGCGCCATTGTGGAAACGGCTGCCGATGGGGTTATCGTCATCGACGATCGCGCCACCATCGAAACCTTTAACAGCAGTGCCGAGAAACTCTTTGGCTACACGGCCAAACAAGTCCTCGGACAAAGCATTGACAATCTCCTCCTCTCCTTTGCCGAAGGAGAAGTCGAAGCCGCCCTCTTTGGAACATCTGCCCTACAACCCGTTAGCGTGACTGAAGAGAACGTCCAAGAAATCGAAGTGACCCCCTCTTCCTCCGCTCCCCCTGCTTCCCCTCCCCCCATGTCCGCCAAACGAGAGTTAATGGGACAGCGCCAAGATGGGACGATTTTTCCCGTGGAAATTGCCGTCTCTCGCCTCACCAAAGGCAGACACAAGCGCTTTACCCTCCTCCTGCGGGATATCGGAGAACGGAAAAAAGCGGAAGAAACCATAAAACGCTTGAATGAAGAATTAGAATTACGGGTGGAAGAACGCACCACCCAATTAATGAGTCTGAATGAAGAACTCCTCCACGAAATGGCAGAGCGAAACAATGCCGAGGAGTCCTTGCAGGAATTGGAAAAGCGCTTCCGCACCCTCTTCGATCGCTCCGGAGTCGGCATCATTCAAACCCATAAATCCGGACAATTTCTCAAAACCAATCCCAAGTTTCGCCAACTCCTCGGCTATAGCGAAGGAGAATTGAAAGAGAAAACCTTCCAAGAGTTGACCCATGCGGATGACTTGGGCAATGCGATCGCTCAATTTCGCCAACTCCTCGAGGGGGAGATCCCCAATATTTCCGTGGAACAGCGCTATCTCAATAAAGATGGGGCGGAAGTTTGGGTGAATTTGAGCGGTGCCGTGGTGCGCAACCCCATGGGAGAGGTGGAATATTTCCTCGGGGTGGTGGAGGATGTCAGCGATCGCGTGGCGGCCAGATCTGCCCTCATGGCGACGGAATCCACCCTCAACAGCTTCTACAATAGTACGTCGATGATGATGGGCATTATCGAGCTCGCAGACAACGATATGCGCCACATTTCCGATAATGCCGTGACCACGGAATTTTTCCGCCTTTCTCCCATCACCATGCACAATCAATTGGCCAGCGATATGGGGGTTCCCGAAGATATTCGCCGTTACTGGATCGACCACTGCAACGAAAGTCACCAACAGGGAAAACCGGTACAGTTTGAATATGCTTACGAAATGGATCTCGATGACGGGGAAACGGACATTCGCTGGCTCTCGGCGACGGTTTGTCCCATTCCAGGGCAGCAGCGCTTCTCCTATATGGTGGAGGATATCACGGATCAACGACAGCAGACGGAGTCTTTGCGCCTGGCGAACGAACGCTTGGAAGATTCTACCCTCGAATTGGATGCCCGTCGCCAAGGCATGAAAAAGTTAGGGGAACTGGCGGATTTTCTCCAAGCCAGTTTAACCCTCGAAGATGCTTACAATGTCATTGCCGAATTGATGGCCCCGTTATTTTCCGATTGTTCCGGGGGAGTATTCGTGTTAAATGAAAGTGGCAATTTGGTAGAGGCGATCGCCTCTTGGGGAAATCACTTTAATAGCGAAACCATCTTTGCCCCCGAGGAGAGTTGGGCGCTGCGACGGGGGAAAGTTCACTGGGTCGATGCGTCCCATCCCCGCCTCCTCAGCAAGCACGTCAAGAGCGATCCCATGCCGGCGGAAACCTTGAGCGTTCCCCTCATCGCCCAAGGGCAAACGTTAGGATTGCTTTACCTCACTTCTCCAGAACGGGGCGTACTTTCTCCCGGAAAGCGGCAATTTGCCCAAACCGTGGCGGAACAATTGGGGGTTTCTTTACTGAATATCAAACTGCGATCGAATTTGCAAACCGACAGCATTCGGGATGCCCTGACGGGATTGTACAATCGCCGTTATTTGGAAGAAGCCCTAGAACGAGAAGTGTACAGTGCGGCGCGACAAAATCGGGCGATCGGGATTATTCTTGTGGATATCGACCATTTTCGCAACTTTAACAATACTTTCGGTCACGAGGCCGGAGATGTGGTCTTAAAAACATTGGGGGGTTTCTTGGGTCGCAGTTTGCAAAACTCCGATTTGGCGGCACGATATGGGGGAGAAGAGTTCGCGATCGTTTTGCCCGATAAGTCTTGGGACGAAACTAAACTCAGAGCGGAACAATTGCGAGAAGGCGTGAAGCACCTCACCTTCGAGTATGGCAATCAACATTGCGATCGCATTTCCGCGTCCATCGGCATCGCGATTTTCCCCCACAATGGCATGACTCGCGAGGCACTATTGCAAAGCGCAGAAATGGCACTCTCTCGGGCGAAAGTTGAGGGACGCGATCGGGTTTGTACGCCGGAGGGATAGTTCATTGAGCAGAGAAATCGGGAATGCGATCGCACTCATCAAAAGAACAGAAGAAACCCTTCAGGAGTTGAAAATCCAATATCAACGATCGACAGATGAAATTAGGACAATTCTTAAGAGAAGAAGTCGGCATCGAGTTTCGACAAATTGATTTACACGCCTTGGATCGCCTGGCCGGTCAACAAGTTGGTGACATTCAGTTTTACGCCAATCTCGAAGAATCTTTTGGTCAACGAGCGGGGAGCGCCTACACCTCCCCTTTTTTCTATCCAATTGGTTATTATGAGGATTGGGAACTCGGTTTGCATTTGCATCCCTATTACTTGGAGTGGGAAAATCTCATTGTTGCCGACAATGACCATACCGATATTTGCGATCGAGCATCAACGCTAGCCGATTTCGTGTTCCGCTATCTTTTAAAATCGGAAAGTATCTGCTATGAAGACGACGAAGACCCCAACGACGATGAAACATTAGTAGAAGCAGAAAGCATCGTTAACGGGGCATTTGGAGAAGGTTTTTATCAGATCGGTCGTTTTGGACAGATGTATCCCGATGCGTTGGAATATTGCGAGTTTCAATCCCCTGAAAAAGTATCCTTCGCCAAAGCCGCAAAATCGGTTTTGTCTTTTTTGGGGTGGGGAAAGACGATCGCTGCTGCTCGTGCCTGTAATCTCGCCTTAAGTCGCCATCGTAACACGGCGAAATCTTTCGATCGCGACCAATTTTATGCCTTGTGTCGCACCCTACTCGCACGACATCCCGAACAATTTACCCCAGAAACAAAGCGGGAATTAACCATCGATCGCGGCGACCAAAATGCGCTCGCACAATGGTGCGCCGAACTTTACCAAGCCGGAAATCGAGAATGGACGCTCAAAGTTCTCCTTGACTTTTGTGAACAACACTGCTCCTACAATCATCCTATCGCTTATTGCCTGCTTAGAGACCTTTTGGGAGATACTCCCGCCGGACGATGGGTTCGGTATCGTCAAATCGAGGTCGCTCCAAGGGGAAAAAATGATGAAGATTGGGAACAAACTCTGTTAAACCTTTTAAAATCGATGCAGCAGGAAGATGCCAAGGACTCGATCTTCGGTTAACCTAGAGGGGAAGACCCCTCACCCACCCTCTCCATGCTAGAACTCGAACAAAAACTGGGTTTATATCAAGTATTTCTGAATCTTTACGAGAACGATCGCGGGTTGCTCAATGAGATTCTCCAATTGGAAAACGGCAGCGATCGCGCCTTTACCCGCTCGCGGGGAAAATATAAGTATATCATGGGCGTGGTCGAAGCGCAAAGCGTCTATCTGATCGCCAATCTCACCGGAGTCCAAAGTCAAAAAATCTTTCAACCCCAAAATATTTGGACCATCGGACGGGGTCAAAAAGTGGGCATATCCATTCCCGACGATCGCCTGTCTCGCCATCATGCCGCCATTCAATATATCGCCGATCGCGGGTTTTATTTACACGACTTAAACAGTACCAACGGCACCTACGTCAATCAAGAACCCGTGTGCGATCGCATTTTACTCCAAGCCGGCGATCGCATTCGTTTGGGCAGCGTCGTATTTGAGTTCTGTTTTTGCCAAGGAACGCGACAACTCGCTCATGTACCTAAAAACATTGTCAGTAATTTAAACCAGAAAGATCAAGCAAGTTTGTCCTCCGAACCCGTGGAACCCTCAGAACGCAAAACCAGTTTCTTTCTCGAAGAAGAAAAACCCTCTGCCTTTGCGGGCAAAGAAGAATCCCCAGAATTAAAGCCCACCCAAAAATCCCAATTGCTCGATCGCTTCTTCCACCAACAGCGCCATCGCCGTTAGAAATTCCACAAGACGCTAAAATATAAACCATCATCTTGCGCATTGACTTGGCGATCGCTTAAATTCACCAAAGGATAAGCCACATCCAAGCGAACGTTAAACCCTGGCAGGACTTCCCAAATCAATCCCATGCCAATCCCGGCAATAAAAGTCTGATCGGGAACGGGTTGGGGGTTGGGATTATTGGGATTGTTCCACACCCAACCCAAATCGAAAAACGGCGCAATGATAAAGGTGGGATTCCCCGCTTCGTCTCTCACTAGAGTTATGCGATCCTCGACGGAAAACCGCAAGCCATTATCCCCAAAGCGAGCATTTTGGCGAAATCCCCGCACGGACTGACCGCCCCCCACCACAAACTGTTGAGAAGACAGCAAGGGTTCCGTAGACAGTTGCAAATCCGCAGAGATAATTAAAAAATTGTTTTCATTGAGAACTTGAACGCGCTGTGCTTGTAACAGCCAACTGAGAAAGCGACTATCGGGAATCGACCCGGAATTAATGGTCGCGTCAAAAAGTCCCGTTCCCCAGCTAAACTGAGAGCGAAACGCCCAGGCCCCGGAAGTATCGCGGCGAATGTAATCCTGGCCGAATTTAAAAATGCTGGTGGTTGTCGTCCCATCTGCTTCCGGACCGAAACCGAAGGGAGTCCCTCCCAGAAAGGTAAACGTTTGCCCGGTTTGGTAAGCAAACCCCGCAGAAAGGGCAAATTCTTCCCGAGGGGTTTTGACCAGAGGTTGGCGAAAACTGATTTCATAAAGGGCTGAGTGTCCGCGAATATCGAGGGCACTGAATTGTTCTTGAACGACATTGTTGCGATTGAGAGAGGTTCTCAATTGTAAGGTGCCGTCCATGGGATTTAACGGTAGGGTATAACTCGCATCGAAAGTATCCGAACCCCCTCGGGTGGTGCGCCGATAGTTGAAAAACAGGCTATCTCCCAGTCCCGTCGTATTCAGCCAACCCGCACTGACGCCATAGCGTTCGGAACCGACACTGGGAGGAGAATAGTTATCGGAACTGCCACTGGCGCGAAAGGGATTGGCTTCGGTGACGCGGACGATTAAAATACTTTGGACGGGAGTGCTGCCCGTTCGCAAGCTGGCTTCAATGTTATCGATGAGGGGATTGGCTCGCAGCAATCGCAGTTGGTCTTCTAATTTTCCCGTATTTAAAGGCGCGCCGGCACCCAAGCGCACGCGATCGCGGATGTAAGCTGCCCTTAAGGTTTTTACCCCTTCCACTTCAATGGCTTCGATGCTACCTTCGAGAACGCGAATGGCAATGTCCCCACTGGCAAAGGAGTTGGTATCGAGGACGGCGCGGGAGGTAATATAACCCCGCTCGAGATAGCGTTCCGTGATGCTGTCGGCAAGGGTTTGTAGGGATGCCTCGCTGACACGGCGATTGAGATAGGGTTGGATAAGGGGAGCAAAATCTTCGTCGGAAAATAAGGTACTGCCTTGAATGAGAATCCGGTTGACTTGAATATCTCCCGCCTCGGGCAATGGCGTTTCGGGGGTTGTGGGTTCTTCCGGTTCGGGGGGTTCTTCCGGTTCGAGGGGGGCGACGGGTTCAATCGGTTCGGGGGGTTCGGGAATTTGGGTGAGTTTGAGTTCTTTTTCCAAGTCGAATACGAACGAATCCTCTTGGATGGAAGGAGAAATCGGGCGATCTTGAGGCGTTTCCAAGGGAACAGAAGCAGCAAGACTTTCTGGAACGCTATAACCCACAAAGCCGGAAATGCAGAGCAATAGCAAGGAAGGGTTGAGAAAAGGAGGGAGGTTTTGTTTCAGAAATGTCTCGATCGGGGGCCGCATAATCAATTGTCTTTGCTCCAGTCTGAACGACCATTATAATCGCCTATATTTGTTCTGACAGCTAGATCGCCGTCTCGTCCGGATCGTTTGTCTTTTTTTTTCGCGATCGCCGTAATGTCCTCCCTCTCCCCCGCGCATTTCCGTTCAATTTTCTTGGGGGATGGGTAATTTTGTTGGGTTGGTTAAGGTAAAGTTATTTAAAGATATTTTGGCGGAGTAAGCACTCCCTGCTTGTTGATAAACAATAACAAGGGTGTCGCGATCGACCAGTTTGTACCCGAGTATTCTTTCGATGTCCGTTAAGAGTTCTCGGTATTCTAAGCCATTGGGTTGGCTGAAGGCAATGGTTTGTAAATCCCTAGGACTCAGTCTTTTGTTGCCGTCGGTGTCTTCTTTCACCACAGAATACATGATCGCGAGAACTCTGCTCGGTTCGTTGGCTGGGGTGGGTTCTCGGAGAAGGCGATCGCTGACAATTAAAGAGTCGTTGCGATCGAGCAACCAGTGTTTTTCTTCCGTTTCGCTATGGAAAAAGAGGATATTTCGCGTCGATTTTGTTTCTTTATCAAAAGAGGAAAAACCCCTATCGTAAGATTGGTGAGAATTGAGAGAGAGCGTTAAATAGGGCGTTCCCGATATTTCTCGGAATTCTCCAAAGCGTAAATTTTCTTCAATTTCGCTCTCTCTATCGATATTGACAATATTACTGCGCTGTTGGGGTCTCGTCACATCAAGGAGAATGCTGATAACGGCAAATCCAAGGACGGCGATCGCGAGCAGTCCCGCACCCATAATGACAATGGCATTAAATCGCCAAATCAAACGAAAAATTTTATTGTTGTCCATTGTAATAGTATCTAGGGTTGATAAGACTTGTTATTTGGATTCGCGATCGCGATTCATGCAGACGAAGCTAAATCTGTTGTTCCATACCCAGTATAAGGACGTTGGTAGGGGGGAAGTAAGCCGATAATAATATCTTCTTTAGGAACTCCCATATTCACCAATTCTTCAGCAATATCTAATTCTGTCATATTGCGCTGAATCCAGATTTTGCCTGCTTTGATATCCAGATGGATAAAACAAGCATAAATGCGATCGTGATCGTGCCAACCGACATCGAGAAATAGATAGCGATCGCGTTCTTTATCAAAAATCAATTGATTCTCAATGTCGGGATTTTCTTTTTCTTTAGCAACTTCTGTGGTCAGTAGTTTGCAAATACAGTCGCGATAAAATTCTACTCTTTCCATTGATTAATGACCTCCTTAGCTGGATCGTAAATCAGTAATTTGAGTTGATAAAGTTTGACAGCTTCTCGAACAAATCTTTCTTGAAAAAAAGAGTTGAATGTATTTAATGGTACGGCTAAATATAATATTCTCTCGGGTTCGGTCATTTGCAAAGCAAGCCGATAATTTAAAAATTGACCCAAGGCTGCATGAAAGTCCGTAAGAGTTGAATTACTTAAGAAACTTTTGATTTCAACGGCAATTTTATGCTCTTCTTTCTCAGCCGCTAACATTTTATCCGCACCCAAATCAATTTCAAAGTTTACTTTTTCAATTCTAATTCTGAGTGGATCGTCTGTAATGTTCCACTGTTCCTTTTGTAAGGCTGTTTTGACAGCATCGTGAAATAGGTCTTTTGCAGCCATTTTTTCTTTTCGATCGCGCCTCCTCTCTTCCAGTTTACCATTCTTGGGATAATTCTATATCAGTTGTTTGCAACTGTGCGATCGCTTTGTTTTTGGCTTCTCAACTAACTTAAGGGATAAAAAGCCGACCTGCTCCCCTATAGTTTTCCAAATCTAATACTATCTCAATGAGACGAGTTACGCATCTTTCTCGATAGATACGCTCGTCAAAGCGATCGGGATTTCCAACTGTCAGAATTGGCAAGGATGTCGGTGTATTTTCCTCACGAATCATTTGTTCTAACGAATCAGAGCCTTTCATATTTCGATTTGCTGTAATGAGAATCATCTGATTGGTTTGAGCAAATTGCCAAACCACGCGATCGCTGCTATTACTGGGCAATCCTACTTCTTGAAATGTGAAGAAATGAATCGGTAATAGTTCGAGCCATCCGGATGATGACAAAGTTCCCCAAAATAAAACAGCGTCTCCTGTTAAGTTATAATCAATCAAGAAATTCATAATTGAGATTCTAGACGATCCTGCCACTCTTTCAGTTTTGCTCTGAGTTTTTCTTGACCCGGTTTAGGCTGCATTTTGGCAATTTTGGCGAATCGTTCCCGGTTGTATTGTTCCCAATATTGCCGAATCTCTGCGGCAGTTTGCAAACCTTGTTTATACTCAATTTCTACTTCAGTTTGGTGAGATTGAATATAAGTTAGTGCTGAGGCGAGTTGTTCGTCATTCAGTCCGAGTTTTTCGCGAATTAATTGAGGTGGATACTGTGCTTTCAGATAATCCATGACATCGGAAAGGGCGATCCGAGTTCCTTTAATGGTTAGTCCTCGTTCTGTATGGATTATACTGTGATTTGCTTCTAAGGTCATGGTGAATAAAAATGAAATCAACAAAAAGTTTATGTACTTGTCGTTTCCTTTAGGAGCGTGTAGTGGTGACTACAGGTGAGCGTGCTAGCGCGATCGCTTCAGGCATTTTCCCCGTATTGTTAGATTAGGTCAAATTTGGGGCTATAATCAAATAAACTTAGCCAGTGGTTACAGTATAGCGTTTCTTCCTCTGACGAGGTATGCGTGCTATCCTTTATATTAAGATAAAAATCCCGAGCTTCTAGGTAAGAAGATATGAAAGCAAGTGAAGTAGTTAGACTCTACAAGGAGGGACAAAGAGATTTTCGGGGTGTCGATCTGAGAAATCAATCGTTTAGAGGTCAAGATTTATCAGGTGCAAATTTTAGTGAAAATGACAGTCGCCACAGAAGCGATTAAACGTATTGAAAGCGATCCGACTTGGAAACAACGAATTGTTAGCGTACTTAAAGCGGGTACACTGAAAACATTTGAAGAAGCGATCGATCATCCTGCAGCCAGAGTTTTGATTGCTGCGATTGAAGGATGGAAAGAGGATTGATACTCGAGGCAATAATATAATTCTCAAGGTCGGGATTTTCTTTTTCTTTAGCAACTTCTTCAACCCCATCACCTGCATTGAGAAGCCGTTCAACATTTCGATTCTGTTGCCAATGCTCTCGTCTTCTCTGGCTTGTTTCCCTAGAGCTACCCGTTAGAACGCGAAGCGTTTCACGGGAGTCTCTGACACACCTAGGGATCGCCAGTGTAATGAAGTTTAATAAAGCTATCAAAAGCATACCAAGCTAATACGTACCAAGGAATGATATCCAGAGCTAACCCTTTCACCAGCAACTGTCGCACGGCAAGGACACCAAATCCTAATGGTATGAGAAATCGAAGATTGAACGCCCCATCAGTTGCCCGATTCACTTGGCGATCGACTCCTCCTAAAAAGGTCGTTACTTCTGCTGCTGCCGCAGATTGATAAGGATTATTTCTGGAGCTATTTTTGGGGCTTAAGAGTGTAATTCCCAAGGTTTGCAAAAGCGCATTAATTTCCTCAAAACTACTCTTATCGATATCGTACAAGATCGTAATGCTACCGGTTTGAGGATTCGTTCTGACTTCCTCGATGCCGAGAGTTTCGTTGAGGGTTTGGGTAATCAAAGCAATGTTCTTAGATTGACGATGGTTCGGTGATAAACGAATTCTCACTCGTCCCGCAGTTTGACTCACGAGGTTAGCAGAAATTATCGGGGTTTCCCTTTCCCCTCTCTCTTCTGCCAAGAGGTAAATTGATGGATAATTCGCGATCGCCATTTCAGTAAACAGTGAACAGTGAACAGTGAACAGTTAGAGACTTGAAATTTTTGCCCTTAGTTAGTGAGTTTTCTCGGCAACGCGCTAAGGGCATGAAACGGGATGAAGCTCTCCATCCGATCGCGAGCTTCAGGAAGAAGTGTCGGAAACAGAAGTGACGGACTCTTGTTCCTCTGTTTCCTCAGCCAGTTCCACCTTGGCTTCTGCGACCAAATCTTCGAGAACTTCTCCAGCTTCCGCGATCGCGCCCTTACTCTTTTCATAGAGGCGGATACTGCCTTTAATCGCGGCTTTGGCGACGGGTTTTCCCACCTTCGCCACCGCAGGAACGAGCAAAGGAGCGAGGACAACCGCCCCAATGCCGGCAGCGACACCCGGAAGTCCGACTTTTTCCACTGCACCTTCCCATAAGTCTGTTACATTGATAGCCATCTTTGACCTCCTTTTTGGGTGTCTAGTTTTTTGCCTGAATATCCTAAGTCTAGTCAGAGCTTCCCAATTGCGAATTGTTTGGACTATCCGGCTTCGGCTTCGGCTTCGACAATAACATCAGCCGCAGGTTCGAGAATTTTCTTCTCTTCGGCTTCTGCCAGTTCGGCTCGGCTTTCCATCACCAGATCCTCTAAGGATTCTTTGGCTTCCGCGAAAGCCCCTTTCCCTTTTTCATAGGCGACAAGACTCCCTTTCACGATCGCTTTCGCAACGGGTTTGCCTGCTTTTGCTAAAGCCGGACCGACAATCGGAGCCAAGGCAATGGCACCAACGCCGATGACCACCCCCGGAAGTCCGAAATCTCCGATAAAGTCACCGAAAAAATCAGTAATATCGCTAGGTTTGAAAGCCATGGTGTACCTCCAGTATAAATCAATCAGTTAAGCTTTGAGATTTGGCTGCAAGAACGGGACGCAATCCATTCACTCCCGCTAACACGCTCGAGCCATTGTTAATGACGGTTGCCTTCATGGGGTTTAACCCCACAGTTGCGGCAAGGGCTAATCCATACAGGTTGGGAATCGCTACAATCCCCGTATTTTCATAGATAATGCGTTTGGCATCCCGAGCGAGGTTAATCGCCGCCACTAAATCTTGTAAATTATTTTTCATTAACACCACATCGGCGGTTTCCCGGGCCACTTCGGATCCATCCCGGAAGGAGACGGACACGTCGGCATAGGCGAGAGCGGCAGAGTCGTTTAAGCCATCTCCCACAAAAGCCACGGTTTTGCCGCGATCGTGCAAGCTCTGAATGACCTGCGCTTTGGTTTCTGGGAAGGCTTCCGCGTGGGTGTGACCGAGGGGAATATCTAATGCTTCTGCCACGGTTTTCGCCCTCTGTAGACTATCTCCCGTGAGAATATGGATGTTAGGTCCGATCTGTTCCCGCAAGGCGCGAACCACGGCCCGACTTTCGGGACGCAGGGGATCTGCGTATTGAATGACTCCCAATGCTTGCCCGTCACTGGCAACATAAATGGCGGGATAATTCGTCCGCTCGAGATCGGGGTGGCGGTTCAGGAGGGCTTCGAGACTAATCCCTTCTTGGATTAAGAACCGCTCGCTGCCCACAAGGACCGCTTGTCCCTGAATTTCGGCTTTAATTCCCAGTCCGACTTGATAATTCCACTTGCCCCGAGGGGGAATGACTAATTCGTGGTAGTTGGCCCGGGCGATGATGGCTCGGGCAACGGGGTGGGTAATCCGTTGTTCGGCGGCTGCAGCCAGTTCTAAGACTTGCAAGGATGAGAGGGTATCAGAGACGGTTTTAATGGCAATGACCTTCACGTCACCTTGGGTTAAAGTTCCCGTTTTATCAAAGACGATCGCATCGACTTTGGCCAAGTTTTCTAAGGTTCGTCCGCTCCGGATGAGGATACCCTGGCGAGCGGCACCGATTAAAGCGGCCATCACTGTCGTGGGAACGGAGACCCGAATCCCCGTGGCAAAGTCAATGGTGAGGACAGAAGCCACCCGCTCGGGGTTGCCGGTGAGGGCAAAGATTAAGCCCCCCAGTAACAGGGTGGGAACGACCGTGCGATCGGCGACCTTGGCCACGTAGTTTTCCATGCGGGTATCGTGGATGGGGACATCTTGCAAGAGTTTCAGGGTTTGTCCGGCTCGCGTATCCGCCCCCAAGCGTTCGGCGAGAATATAAATCTGTCCCTCTCTCACTAAGGTTGAGGCATAGACCATATTGTCTTGGGTTTTGACCACAGGCATGGATTCCCCCGTCAGTTTTTGTTCGTCAATCAGGGCTCTACCCCGCAGGATATGGCCATCGACGGGAATTTGCTCCCCGGGATAGACGATAACGGTATCTTCGGGCTGGATCTGGTCGATAGCAATTTTTTGTTTTTGACCGTTTCGTTCGACCCAAACAAAGCGAGACAGGGAACTTAAGAGATCGAGGGTTTTGCGTTGGGAGGAACGGGCGGTATGTTCTCGAATGGCTTCTCCCAGTTCGATGAGGACGAGCATGCTACAGGATGTCAGAAAGCGATGCTGGAAGGTGACAATGGAAATGGCAGTGAGATCGAGAAAATCGACGTTGAGCTTATGGTGATGCCAAAGGCTGCGGGTCGCTCGCCGCGCGACGGGGAAGGTGGCTACTCCAATGATGCTACCGAGAATGAGTGCGGGAATGGAGATACTGCCGGGGCCGGCGATCGCGGCTAAGAGAGTCGCCAGCAAAGGCAGTCTCAGAGACGACCAAGATAACTTCCCGTCGTTTTGGCATTCTTTGAGAATTTCTGCTCGGTTTAGGGATACAGATGGATGATTGGCCAGTTGAATCAAATGGCTCAGCTCGGTTAATGTGTCTTGGGCTTCGACTTCCTCGGGTTGATAATAGAAGGTGACGGATCCGGCCGAACGTTTAATCTTGACCCGAGTAATGCGATCGTCTAATGAGGCGAGCGCTTGCAATGCTTGCAGGTAATCTAAATCTTTGATAATTTTGGGAATGCGAACTCGAATTCGTCCCTGACTTTGATGAACGACTCGGTAAGAGACGGGAGGACAAGGCAGCTTAATGAGCCTATCTCCTGTCGCCAAGACTGGTGATTTTTCTGGTAATTCCTCCCGGTTTGCGATTTGAACGGGAGAAAGTGTTGTTTGTAACAATTGCACCCCCCCTATTTTTTAGATAAACGATGGTTTTATGGGTTAAGAGCGATCTCGATTGCTGCGATCGCGTTTGCGGTAGATTTTCAATGGATCGATGGAAGGGTGCGTTACACGGGTTACTTTCCTAAGAATGGTGCGTTACGCTGGCGCTAACAGCACCCTACGTCCTAAGCATTTTGAACGGGCAAATTTGCCATTAATGCAAGCATGGAGTTTAATGCTGAGGATTTCCATCGCCTTAAACGTCCCGATAGGGTATCTTTTTTGGCAATAGGCTTTTCTTGTTCGGGAGATTCTGTTAGCGCCCCGGAAACGGGTTCTAATCCATTGAAAGTCCGATCGCAACCCTGCATGGGGGAGGGTATAGCGGCGTTTTCTTCATCCCCATCCCTGTCATTTCCATCTTCCTCAAAAGACTCATGGGTTAAGGGGGAAAGTCGGGAAGCGTTTTCCCCATCCCCATCGTTGTCGTCTTCATCTTCCTCAAAAGATGGAGCGGTTGAGTTGGGCTCTGAGAGTAAGTCTTCTTCAACGTTAGGTCGATCGCGATCGCCGTTCCTTAAGGCGCGATCGGACTCGACAATAGGGGAGTCAGCCCTTGAGAGATCCGCATATTGGGCGTTTAACATCTCTTTGAGGCTCATTTCCCTCTGTCTGTGGCCATTTTCTGCGGGTTTGTCCGTGCGAATCCACTCGATGAGTTCAATGAACGTGGAAGCCTCTAAAGGAACTCTTTTGCGATCGGCAGACATTTGGGTGTGGTAGTAGATCGTCACCGAGGCAGTAGTGGGATTGACGCGCACGCTGGTAATGCGATTATCCCACCGCGTCAGGTTCTCTAATTTGGCAATCAGCTCCCGATCCTTCTTCAAGCTAGGGATTTTCAAGCGAATTCGTCCCGGAATCTGATGGACGATCTCATAGCTCGGTTCGGAGGATTTTAAGGGTTGCTCGGCTCGGGTCGGTTTGCCTTTTTCTGGGCGACGGGATTTCTGGGTCTTCGCTCGATCGCGATCGCCGTCCTCAGAAGACGATCCTAGGGCCGATAACTGTTCCATGCCTTCCCGCATCGCTCCCGTCGCCACGAGATAGGCGATCAAGGCTTGCCAGCCAGAGATCCCCAACCCTTTAATGGCAATGAGTCCGACAATGGAGGGAATAAAGCCGTACAAGCGATCCCAAACTCGAGGGGAAGTCTCCGATTCTGAAGGGGTTGACGATTTTTCTGAGATGATGACCTCGAAGGGCTGGAGAAGGGTTTTCAGGTATTCCTCACAGAGTTGACCCGATTCGGAGAAGATGGTCAAACTCCCTGTTTCCTTGTTGATTCGGACTGTTTCTATTCCCACTTGATTCCTTAAGTGTTGCGCGATCTGGGGAAGCTGTTCTTTGGTCTTTGTGTCTTTGGCACGCAGGCGAACCCGCTTGGCAACGCTATGTAGAATCTCTAACCTACCCTGAGAGCAGGTTATTTCTACATTATTCATTTTTTATAACCCTGAATTCGATAGGGATGTTAACTTGTTCTTAACCTGAGTTACCCGATTATTATATCAAGTTTTTTAGGAAATGATTCATTGAAAAAATAATTATTGAGGCGAATTAGATAAGTTTATATCATCTTTTTATTTAATCTATTCTTAACCTTGGAGAAGATTGCAGCTTCTCCAAACCGCGATCGCTCGATCCTGACTGCTGCTAAATAAGGTCTGTCGGTCGAAACTGAGGGCGATCGCGGTCACGGCTGCAGTATGTTTGGTTAAGGTTTGCACCCATTGTCGGCTGGGGATGTGCCAAATTTTGAGCGTCGCGTCGTCACTCCCCGATATGAGGTGTTGACCGTCGGAAGCGATCGCGATCGCATTCACGGCTCCGGAATGATCGGTTAAGGTCTGCAACAATTTTCCAGTTTTGACCTCCCAGAATTTGAGGGTGCTATCTTCGCTACCGGAAATAGCGATTTCTCCATCAGGAGTTATTGCCACTGCATTCACCTTTCCTTGATGTCCGGTCAAGGTATACATCAGTTCTCCTGTCGAGACATCCCAAATTCGGACGCTTTTATCTTCACTGCCACTGACGAGGATATCTCCAGCATCGTTAATGGCTAGGGAGGTGACCCATTCTTTATGTCCGAACAAAGTTTGTCGAGATTCCCCATTTGTGAGATTCCATAATTTAATTTTATGACTGGCACTCATCAAGGTTTGCCCGTCTGGACTCATCAGCAGGGAAATGACGGGCTTTTTATGACCGAATAGGGTTTGCTGGAGTTTCCCCGTGGCTAAATTCCAGAGTTTAATCGGGCTTCTTTGGGAAGTCAGATCGCTGCTGGCTAAGGTTTGACCGTCCGCACTCAAAGCCACGGCAAGGACTTGACGGGAAGCGTGAGTCAGTTTTTGAGTGAGAATTGGTTTGCCTCCCGTTAGCGTCCAGATTTCGATCGCGCTGCGATCGCCGAGACTCACCAATCTTTGTCCATCCGCCGTGGTTAATAAACCCGTGGCGACGGTTGAGGTTGAAGTCAGGGGATAAGCCAGAGAAAAATGCAGGGAAGGAATCGAGGATTTCGGTTGTTTTGTATCAATCAATTGACCCAAAATACGCTCTAATTGACTCACTCCGTCGCGATCGCCCAAAAGTAGCAAACACTCTTGCAACATGACCAAATAGTCCCGATCTTGGCAAGTGAATGCCGATTGAATTTTCTCCAGCTCTTGAATTCCCGTAAGAGGAGAGAGATGATGTTGTTGCAGCCACATTTGTAGCGAATATTGAACCTGTTGTCGAGCAAACGATCGCTCTGGCAGATAGCTCAAACTTTTGGCCAATTTTAAAGCCAATTCCGGAATCCAGTACGGTCTTTCTTGGGATAAGGAAAGCAAGACTTCTCGGTAAATCGCCACGGTTGTTTCCAGTAGAGTTAAATCGGAGTATTCTTCCGAGTATTCCTCGAGCAATTGGGGAAGAAACTCCGGTAACAGTGGGGGAATATCATTATGAATTAGATAATGAATATCCGTCACCCATCCGGCAACCAAGCAATGACAGAGACTGAGAAACCGTAACAGAGATTCGAGATCCTCATGGGTAATTTGGAAAGGAAAAGAGAGCGCTTGAATATCGACCCCCATCTTTTCTAATTCTTCGATTTCCTCTAACAATTCCAAATTAATTGCCTTTGCTCCTCCCAAGCGAGCGATCGCCTCGGCATCTTTTCCCGATTTGAGCAGTTTATCCCGGCTTTTTTTCCACTGTAATGCTCGTTTTTTCGCGATTTCTTCGAGAAACTCTCGATAAGAGAGTTGAAACAACGTTGCATAAAAATATTGTTGTTGTCCCAAGCCCCAATAAGCAATCCGGAAATTCAAATAATTCCCCTCAATTTCTGATTCGAGGATTAAAGTAGGCTCGGATTTAAGCATCCAAAATAGGGCTTTAATACTCGCTTCCCCGTGAAAGTTTTTCCCCTTCCAAGCACCGCCTAAAAATTCCGTCGGTCTCAGAGGATTTTGTAAAGAATAATGTTGCTGGAGAAATTGCCGTATTTCTTGAGCCAATCTGCGCTCGGTTTCCATTTTAGCCGCTTCTATCTTAGTCTCGAAACGTGCTAAAGAAATTTGCGGGGGTGCTAAAAAAATTCGTAACGGCAGAGGCTGAGATGTTGGATAGCTTTCCAGCAATTGACAAGGAAAAATTCTCAGCGGCCACTGATCGAATGATTGCTGAACTTCAGGTAAAGATAAAGTCGTTTCTCGTTGATAAGACGCTAATTTTAATAAAACTTTTTGTTTCTCAAAAAATAATTGATGTTGCAGAACCTTTCCCCGATCGAATTGCCGATCTTGAGAATCTAACCGAGCCTCAGTAATATGTTGACTAAAATCTTGAACTAATTTTTGCACGGCGAGAGAAGTGCGATCGCCCAATTCATCGCTCTGTTCTTCAAAGGTCAATGATTCATGAACTAATTCACTTTTTTTTCCCATTCCTAAATTCTTTAAGAAGTATTTAGTTTGTTGCTTTTGTTGACTTTTGAGTTCGTCTTGCAGTCCAGATAAGACATTATTCGTGCCAGCATAGACTAAAGTTTTAAAGACGGGAAAAGCAACTTTAAAAAATAGGTTTAACCAAGACTCCATAATCCCTCAATTTTCCATGACAAAAAGAGACTTCTTGGCGAAGTCGGGCAATAGCGATCGCTATTGACAAATTATATCAGTAATTCGACTCGCCTTTGATTTTGTAGTCGGAGCAACTCGGCGATCGCTCTCGGATTGCCGGGATCGGTTCTCGCCAACAGTATCAACCAAAATCGTCCCCCATATTAAGATCTATTGTATTACTTTGGGAGTTAGACAGAAATCGGATATCGCACCTCTGCATAAATCTTTACCTGCATAAGAGTATTGACTGATGTGAATGTATAAAAGTCAATAGTTGATAAATCCTTGCAATAAATTGAACCTCTCAACTTAGGCGTTGCCGATTCAGCAACGCTCCCTTCTGCTCCCTCTGCTCATCTCCCCAATTCTTTTCAATTAATTACTTCATAAAAATTACGCTCAACCGAGTTAAAATCCCTCAGTTCCCTCAAATAAATTATTGAAATAATTTCTCATTTATCTCAGAAAGACAACTTTGTATTTATTCTCAAAAGCCTTTCTGGGCAAGAGTTTCAAGGTTAATAATAATTTTTTCTGATAAATTAAAAATTTTAAAAACTATTACATATTTAATTTTTTTTCGACTCGAGAGTTAAACTGAAAATAGCAAACGGTTAACCGTAAATTAACCCGATCGGAAGGGGCAGCTCGTAGGGGGAAATCAATCATGGTGGCAGCACTAGAACTCCATCCAACCTCTCTAAAGAAGTCTGTAACGCAGAAAAGGCAAGTTGCAGTTGTCAGACGAACTGATGAACTGCACAAATCCCCAACCAAAGCCCACTCAAAGGTCAACAACTCGAATGGGATACCTTACAGTATTATCCACAGTACACCCGGGCGGCTGCGGTTGCGAGTGCCTCGCCTGATCTGCGATTCCCACTATGTCTGCTGCCTACAAGTATTGCTAGAAGCCGATCCCGACATCACCCGCGTCGCGATCGAACCGGCAGCCATGTCCGTTGGGATCGACTATCAACGCGATCGCGTGAATGAGGAGCAGATGCGCCTCCATCTGGTCAATCTAATTCAGCTCGCCGCGACCGCCATTATTCCCGTCTCGACCCATAACTCCGAGCCAGACTCAGAAAAAAGTTGGTCTCAACTCAGGCTTCCCGTTTTAGCCACGCTCCTCGCCGTGCTCGCCGGTCCAGTCGGATGGTCTATTCCTTCTGCTGCTGTTTTCGGAACCCTCGCCGCGAGCAGCATTCCCGTGGCAAAAAAAGCCCTAGAGAGTATTTGGCAAGACAAGCGGCTGAATATCGACTGCCTCGACTTGATGGCGCTGACCCTGACAAC
>JBFRWJ010000127.1:0-9693 GCA_051439525.1 Spirulina sp.
ATTCATCGGGATATTAAACCGGAAAATATTATCCGACGGAATGCAGATAAAAAGTTAGTTTTGGTTGATTTTGGGGCGGCGAAATATGTTCAACCCGTACAACGAAGCGTGACGGGAACGGTTATCGGATCGGCGGAATATTGCGCCCCAGAACAATCGATGGGGAAACCTACATTTAGCAGCGATTTGTATAGTTTAGGGGTGACTTGTTTGCATTTATTGACGCAAGTGAGTCCGTTTGATTTGTATGATGTGATGGAGGCGGAATGGGTGTGGCGAGATTTTTTAAAGGGTAATGTGGTGGGGGATGAGTTGGGAAAGATTTTGGATCTTTTGGTTGAACCGAAACCGAGGAAACGCTATCAATCTGTTGCAGAGGTTTTAGGGGATTTACAGCAGGGTTCTCCTCGGGTTAATGTTCCTGTGTCTCCTATCCCCAATTTTACGCCGAATCCGCCCCCTGTTGTTCCTTCTAGCAAATCAGTCACACCGTCTCGTTATCGACGCTTAGAGGCGCTGCTAAAGGGGGGAAAATGGAAGGAAGCAGATGAGGAGACGGGAAAGGTAATGTGTCAGGTAGCAGGACGAGAAAAGGAGGGATGGTTGGATGTTCAAAGTATCAACAATTTTCCCTGTGAGGATTTGCGGGCGATCGACCAACTCTGGGTAAAATACAGCAATGGACGCTTCGGCTTTTCGGTGCAGAAGCGCATTTACCAAAGTTTGGGAGGGACGCGAAAATATGACCCAAAAATCTGGAACAAGTTCGGCGATCGCGTCGGATGGCGCGTGAAAGGAGACTTGTTGTCTTACAAGAACTTAACTTTTAATACCTCAGCACCCCAAGGATACCTCCCGGTAGTGTGGGGCGGCGCCTTGTATGGGGGATGTGAGCGTCTGTTTATACTCTTCTCTCGCGTCGAGACTTGTAGAATTTAACATATAAGGCTTACAGAAATCTATTACGAATTGTAACGGGGTCATTTTTCGCGAACCCTTGCGGGTGCAAGCATTGCACCCCTACAAAAAACACATTGGAATTGTACTATAATCGAATGTAGTATAAATTTGTTTCTCACAAATGGAGTCAAGTAGACCATGTATTCAGATACACTCCAACCTGTTTACGATATGCTCGAGCATTTTCAAAACGCTTTTATTATTGTATTTTTAGGCTGTGGTTTATGGATCGCTTGGAAGTGTAAAAGTCTAGGAATTTCTTTAATTTGTGCATTAATTTTTACAGCAATTTTCCTATTTTTAGGTTACATTTTCTCTCGTTTTGCCCCCGATCCTTCTGTTCTCTGGGAATCTCTGCGAAATTATCAAATTGCTTTATGGATTGGCTGTCTACTAGGAATTTGTATGACTAAATTGAGATTGTACTAGGTATACACAATCCATACCCTTCATGTATAAAAGAATTGCGAAACCCAACAATCAACAATGACATTTCTCAATAACAGCGATCGCCCGTGGACACCGACAGATAATGTAGAAGAATAGGAAAAGAAACAAAAAAGAGAACGGGAATGGAAGCACAACCTCGAGAAATTCAGAATTATTTGACTGAAGCGGGAAATAGTCCCTTTGAAGATTGGTTGAACTCTTTGCGAGATGTCAAAGCAAGACGAAAAATAAAATTGAGACTCGATCGCGTCAGTTTGGGAAATTTAGGGGATTATAAATCAGTGGGTGAAGGGGTTTGCGAATTGAGAATCGACTATGGTGGTGGTTATCGGATTTATTTTGGCCAAGTAGGTTCTACAATTATTATACTTTTATGTGGAGGCGACAAAAGCACACAACAAAAAGATATTCGTCAAGCACAAAAATACTGGAAAGACCATGAAAACCGTCAAAACCCCGACAACTAAAAGCTATCAATCCTATTTAATAGAATCCTTGAAAGATCCTGAAGAAGCCGCAGGATATCTAGAAGCACTTTTTGAAGAAGAAAACCCAGAACCCGAACTTTTACACAAGGTTTTGAGCAATATTTTAGAGGCGTTAGGAGAGATTTATCTAACACCAGAACAGATTGAAAACCATCGCCAAAAACTCAACTATCTTTTATCAGAAGAAGGAAGTTTTTCTATCTACCATTTGAGCAACTGGCTCGAAGTTTTGGGGTTAAAAATTAGAATTCAACCCATTCCCAAACCTTCTAACTATTAAAAACACGACAATGCAACTCAAGGACAAAGCTAAAATCGCCACAAATAATCCAACTTTAAATTACTTAATTGTTGAATTAGCTGAAGAATGCCGAAATGCGATCGCTTTTCTCAATTTTTCTCAATTTTTAAGGTACACTTGTTTTTAGATTACCCTCTTGTGATTTTCGAGCTATGGTTCAACTTCAACCCAAGCACCCCAAGGCAAACCCACCCCCCAGCCCCCTGTCCGTAAAAAGCGAAGCATCCTCTAGCCTCCCCCTTGCGAAGGGGGATGAGAGGGGGATAAGAGGGGGAGAGCAAGAGGGAGGGCTACCCAGCATGTACGATTTGCCCAGCGAAGACCCAGAGGAACCCGGTTTTCCCGACGAATTTCACGACTTTCAACCCAATTTGTTGACTCAAACTTGCCAATCTCCTCGTTACCCCCGTGAGGATTATTTTATTGGCAAAGATTTGAATCTTTACTACGATCGCGAACAAACTCAATGGTATAAACGACCAGATTGGTTTTTGGTCTTGGGGGCGAGACAAAGCACGAATATGCAAGAGTTACGCTTGAGTTATCTGATTTGGCAAGAAGAGGTAAGTCCTTTTTTGGTGGTAGAATTGGCTTCTCCTGGTACAGAAGATGAAGATTTGGGGAGAACGGAACGCAAGGAAGAATCACGACCAACAAAATGGGAGGTTTATGAAGAAATTTTACAAGTGCCTTATTACGTTGTCTATGACCGCTATGAGAATGACTTGAGGGGTTTTGTATTGTGCTCTGGAGAATATGAGGAATTGGATTTAGAGGAGGGGAAATTATGGTTGGAGGAGTTGGGTTTAGGGTTAGGATTGTGGCAAGGAAGTTATGAGGGGATAGAGGGGTTATGGTTGCGCTTTTATGACCGCTTTGGGGATTGGATTTCTACTCCTAATGAGCGTGCTGACTATGAACGACAAGAAAAGCAACGACAACAAGAAAGGGCGATTTCGGCTGAAAATCAGCGCGATCGCGAACGATCCGACAAAGAAAGAGAACGACGAGAAAAAGAAAGAGAACGACAAAGAGCGATTTCGGCTGAAAATCAACGCGATCGCCAACAACAAAGAGCCGATCGCCAAACAGAAAGAGCTATTTTCGCGGAAAATCAACGCGATCGCGCACTTGCAGAGAAAGATCGCGCTGAATCCGAACTACAAAAAATGAGAGATCGCCTCATACAATTGGGTCTCGATCCTGATTCTCTTTCTTGATTATCAAAAGCGCGATCGCTATTTAAGGATTGCAGGTGATTATCAACCAACGTTTTAAGCAGGAAAGTCAACGCGATCCGATCGAGCATCAATCCGATACTGTCGAACCTTTTCCCTATCAAAAACTGATGTTACTTGTGGCAGCAGTTTTGTGCTTTGTAGGGGATCAAACCGCTTGGGTTTGGTCGTTAACTCAGACCAGTCTTGCTAATTCTACCCTATGTCAAATTTGCCATCAACAACTCGCTCAACCGCATCATGTGCCGTTAACCCAAAATTTGTTCTAATAAAGGACTGTTTTGAATTGTACGGCATTGACATCGCATCCCGGAGAATAAAGCACGTAACTCGCTTCGCCAACTTTCCTCCCCACATTTCCCACTCCGATCGCTTGTCGGGGTTGGGATTGGATGATTTCTGGGGATTGCCTGCCGTCCAAGGTGGTGACAGTCGCACTCATGGTACTGGTTTCTAACTGGTACTCAAATGCAAGGCCGGAACGACCGCAAAATAAGTAATTCACTCCCATACGTTGCAAACGGTCTAACATGAGCCAAGGAGGAGTGTTCGGACTGAGTTCTTCACTGGCACTCACGCTACTTCCGTGAATCAGCAAACAATCCAACTCGACAAACCCAAAGTTCAAACTGCGTAACCATTGTACCCTATCGCGGGAGACAGAATTCCAGAGTTGCACGATCGCTTCATTGCCATAGCGATCGCGCAATTCTACCGGATCGCTCGTCGTCCCGACTGCGTGCAAGGCAAAACATTGTTCTTCCCACCAACCCGTGCAAACTTGGGGTTCGAGTTCTCCCGGTTTGGGGAAACGCAGGCGATCGATTGTTGCGTCATTATCGGGGCTCAATGCCACGACATCCCCCAATACATACAACGCTTCCACCGCAGTTTGTTGTTTCAAATCAGCCAAAACTGCTTCATAGGCCGTTAAATTCCCTTCAATGCCACTTAAAATTGCCCACATGATTCTGATTGAATTGTCAATTTCATCCCCTATCGAATCGAAGATTACGATAGGGGGATTTTCGGAAATTATGCTAAAAACTAGGATTGTGACAGATTAAACTCATAAACTCTTGACGAGTCTTGGCATCTTCTGCAAAAATTCCCCGCACCGCACTACTAGAAGTCCACGACCTCGGTTTCTGAACCCCTCGCATCACCATACACATATGACTCGCTTCGATCACCACTGCAACCCCTTTCGGTTTTAAAAGTCCTTGCAAAGCATCCGCAATTTGTGAGGTTAAGCGTTCTTGGACTTGTAAGCGTCGTCCATACATCTCGCAAATTCGCGCAATTTTTGATAAACCAATGACCTTCCCATCGGGAATATACGCAACATGAGCGCGACCGATAATCGGTAAAATATGGTGTTCGCAAGAGCTAAATAAATCAATATCTCGCACCAACACCATTTCATTGGTATCTTCGTGAAAAACTGCTCCATTCAGTAATTCATCTAAAGATTGATGATAACCAGAGGTTAAGAATTTCAGAGCTTTAACGACTCGCTTTGGCGTATCTTTTAATCCTTCGCGATCTGGATTTTCTCCAAGTCCTAAAAGTAAAGTGCGAACGGCTTGACGCATCTCTTCTTCAGAGACAATGGGTTGAAGTTCGGTGTCTAAGGAAGGCGAGAAAGTGTTAGCTTTTCCTTCAGTGTTTTGTTCGGATTCTCGTTGAGTTAAAAAAGTCATGCGTTTGCAGTAAGAAAAACAAGGAATAGAAAAAAAACTTCTGTAAAGAAATATAACATATATGGTTTTACAGAAACAAGAAACCGAGTATCAATTATTAGGGTTGATTGATTTTGAGCGAAACAAAAGCTCCCCTTATCGTTCGCAGAAATGGATAGCAGCCTCGGCTTTTTCAGCAGCAGAAGTCTGGAGGCACCCTTCTAGTTGTCGAGACATTTCTTGTGTATCAATATGACGGCCAATTAAAACCAATTGATTTTTAGGCTTTTCTGGCCAATCCTCGGCTTTTAGGTCATATCTTCCCCCACTGAGTTGGAAGATATAACGAGTTTCTGGAGTGTCGGAAAACCAAAGAATCCCTTTACCGCGAAATATGTCCGTTGACATTTGATTTAAAACTTTCTCAAATTTACTGACATCAAAAGGGCGATCGCTTTGAAAAGACATGGACATAAATCCATCATTTTCTAAGTGATGAGAATGGTGATGGTGATGCTCATGATGATGCTCGCGATCGCCCTGTTCTTGATAGCGATCGAGTTGCGTTAATCCGACATCTAAAATAAGGGGTAAAGGGACTTTTCCGTATTGAGTGCGCAGGATTCTCGCGCTCTCTTTGGTCGTTTGAATGTATTGTTCTAATTCCTCAACTTTTTTCTCTTTCGCTAAGTCTGTTTTATTGAGGAGGACAATATCACTCAGCGCAACCTGTTGTAAAGCGGCTTCACTATCAAAGCAATCGGGTGTAAAAGTTTCTGAGTCGATCGTGGCAATAATCGAATCCAAGCGCGTTAAATAGCGAAACTCAGACCCTAAAAAAGTTAAGATAATCGGTAATGGATCGGCAACTCCAGTGGTTTCAACAATCAAATAATCGACAGCCGGATCGCGCTCTAAAATGTTATAAACTGCCTCTACTAACCCCTCGTTAATAGTACAGCAAATACAACCATTACTTAATTCTATCATGTCTTGCTCGACAGAAACAAGTAACTGAGAATCAATGTTAATCTCTCCAAACTCATTCACCAAGACTGCAATTTTTAAATCTCGATTGTTTTGTAAAATGTGATTGAGTAGCGTTGTTTTCCCACTTCCTAAAAAACCCGTAATAATTGTGACAGGTAATCCTCGTTTGGGAACTTCAATTTGATTAGACATCATCGTTTTTTGGATCGACTCCAGTAAATTTAATTCCTTTGAGAGAGATAAAATCCCCCTTTATCGTTCGCAGACATGACTAGCATCCTCGGCCTTTTCAGCAAACTCTAACCCTCTTGCTAAACGCCAAGCAAAAATAGCGGGCAATCCCTTATCTAGAATAGCCGCACAAGTTTTTTGATAGTCGTACTCTACCTCTCGTAAAGTCACCGCTTGGGAGTCTGTATCGTAAAGAACATAGGTTGCATTCGGTCGTCCGTGACGAGGTTCTCCCACCGACCCTACATTAATAATCTGTTTCAACGGTGCGCTAAATGTTAATTCTCGAACCTCTTTCGTTGAGGGTTCTTTCACCTTGACTTGTAAAGTTTCACTGTTGAGGGTTCGGGCATAGGGAATATGAGTATGACCGCAAAATAAAACATCGGTTTCTGTTGCTAAAACCCGTTCTAGCGCGGCAAAAGCATTCATTTCCGGCAATAAATACTCGTGGTTGCTGTGGGGAGAACCATGAACAAAACAGAGATTATGTTCTTTGAGCGTTAAAGGCAATTGCGCCAAATAATCGCGGGTTTCTGGGTGAACTTCTTGGTTTGTCCATTCATGCGCTAAATATCCCCGTCGTTCGGCAATGAGAGAGGGATAACTACATTCGCACGCATTTAATCCTTCCACGATATCTTCATCCCAACACCCTTGAACTGTGGGAATATCTAAAGACCGAATTTGTTCGACGACAGCATTGGGAAAGGGCCCGTAACCGACGAGATCGCCGAGACAATAGATTTTGTCTGCTTTGTGGCGATCGATATCCAGTAAAACTGCATCTAAGGCTTCATAATTGCCGTGAATGCAAGACATAACTGCAATTTTCATGCTACGGTTACCTCCGGTTCTCGCTCGAGAGATGCTCTAATTTGCTGTTGATAATAGTGGAGTTGTTCGTCTGAGAGACAACAATCCTCGAGGGTTTCGACGATCGCATCGCGTTGCAGGCGATCGCCACAAATTTCTAAGCCACTCAACCGTTGGGGACGACCGTCCAACCATTGCGGCCAGTCTAAGGCGGGAAAGTCGCTATTCGTTCGACCTCGAACAAAATCTGCGTAAATGGCTTCACCACTGGCAATTTCTAAGATACCTTTAGCCCGGATCGTTTCACCATAGGCCCCTTGGAGGAGTTCGTACCAAAAAACGGCTAAACTGTTAAAGTCAAAGACTTTGCCAGTGAGTTGAATGCGATGAATTTGGGGAGGATGCTGATGGAAGTCTGGGGAGACAGTGAGGGGGTTTCCTTCGTGAATTTGGTCGGCCCAATTGTGCCAAGGGGTTTCTGGACTATCGGGGGGGAGAATGGCGATGCGATCGCACTCAGCGCGTTGCAATAAGGGTTCAATTCCCTCTAAGTCCAAGTACCACGGCAATTCGAGATAAACAATTCCCTCAAACAGAGCGAACACTTGCGTTTCTAGTTCGGAGGGTAACATTTGCAGGTTCGGAAATTCCGTCCCCAGCCAAGTTGCATCAAGGGGCAGAGTTCCCGTCTTAGGACTCAAGTAACAGGCGTTTTGGGGGTTGTGTTGGTGGAGATGTCGAGCAATCCAATGGGTTTTACCTACCCCTGGAGGGCCGCTGACCGCAACAATCATGGGCAATAGAATGATAATCGTTATCATTTTAACCCAAAAATTGAAGGGTAAGGTTCATCTTTTTAACAAAAATATCGGAAGCTGTTCCTTCAGAACTTGCTACACTACTGTTGTCATTAGATATCGAGTTCGTGAATGGGAATTTATTTCCCGACCTGCGAAAGTTCAGACAAACTGATGACAGTCCATTGAGGAGGCCGTCGCATGAGTAACATCGAACCGAAAAGCGATCGCCAGCTATTCCAAGACATTCGCCAATTCATCGACGCAGCCAAACAACGCGCCGCCATTGCCGTTAACATCGAAGACCCTCTCAAACGGGAGTGAATATAGCGAACTATTTGGGTTGCCAAGGGAGCCAGTCTTCATCTAGGGCTTGTTCTAGGGTAAAATTAGGCTCTTGGGGAACCAAGTCAGTGGGTGTGTCCATCACTTTAAGCATATTTTTTCTAGATTTTTGAAGGGAAGCTAAAAAAATCTCGCTTAAAAAAGGCTTGAGGCTAGGGCTATCTTGGAGAATCAACTCAATTTCTGAACGGAAATTGTTAATTTCTAAGATCCAACCCCTGAAACAGAGTTCCCGTTCAGATTCCCAGTATTTGAGCTTGAGAAGATGCTCACAGAGTCGCAGCAGATAGCTCGATATTGCCCGCTTGTCACGTCTACCCAAACTTTCAATCTCCTCAATTAAATTTTCTATGTCAAGATTGCTGAAATTCCGTACCTTCAATTGAGCAACGGTATCATTCAACCAAAGTTGGTAGTCTTTGTCGTACAATAACGTCGGTTGAGGTTTAACTTGAGGTTCCATAACTCATTGCCTCCATCGCTTTCTTCATTGTATCGGCAAAAATCGCCACACTCATCGAAAAATCTACCCGAAACTCCAACATCCTTTACAATAACTTTAATGAGAATTAATATCAACTAATGCTTATTCTGACGGTACTACAGAAGTGACCTAATGCCCTTTATAGCCGTTAATCTCTTCTTGACTGGCTACTAGATTTAATCGATAAAAAGCGATCGCCAAACTAAGTTCCCTGTTCCCTAGCGCGTAGCGTGTAGCGCTATAATACCGAGACTGATGGGATAAGCGATCGCGGCACGGAGTCCAAGAGTTGCCCCGGAAGTTAGAAGGTTCATCTTTTTGAGAAGTCTCCATATATCCTTGGTAAATAGGTATAGTAGCCATCAATAGCGATCGCATTAAGTTAGCGTCTGGTTAGGGACTGAGTATGTTCGAGCAAACTTTTAAAAATATTGATGATATTCTCCGGAAGGAGGCGGGCTGCACGACGGAACTCGATTACACCGAGCAAGCGATGCCCTTGTGAGAATCGACCCCGAGGCGATCGCCAAAAAAGGAAAAGTCCCCAAAAATGGCAGCATTTTCTTTACCATCTTCCAAACCTTCATGGCCGGTAAAGATACAGAAGGCAACCCTGCCCCCAACTTTGGCGACTATCCCCCCGACTTCTTCGACCTGATTGTGATTGACGAATGCCACGCAGGAGGGGCAAACGATGAAAGCACTTGGCGGGGCATTCTCGAATACTTTTCCCCTGCCGTTCAATTGGGTCTGACAGCCACCCCCCGCCGCGATAATAACGTCGATACCTACGATTATTTCGGCGCACCCGTTTACACCTATTCCCTTGCAGAAGGGATCGAGGATGGCTACCTTACCCCCTTCAAAGTCAAGCAAATTCAAACGACCCTAGACGAATACGCTTACAACGA